>JANYDL010000074.1 GCA_025363635.1 Actinomycetes bacterium | reverse complement strand
TGCCAAATTCAAACCATCCCGCCCAAAGACAGAAAGGTAGCGCGATAAAAAGAACGGCCGTCAACGCTCGGCGCTGTTTTACACTTAAGGGCTCGGTCGCGCCGCCTTCGCTTACCCATTGGGGCGCCTGAAATTTTCCCTCTTTATCTGGGCCAGCCGGCTGGTTTGTAGTGTCGTCCCCATCTGGAATTGGTGGATTCATTTCAAGGTCCTTAGAGTCCGTGTAAAAGGCGCTCGGCGTTATCCTCGGCGTTGACTTCGGCATCGATGAGTGTGGATTTGCGAACTTCAGCTTTGAACCAGTGATGCACGGCCAAGGCGATCCAGATGGCATCAATGACCATTCCGCCCGACCACATGATGGATCCACCCCGGCGTTGATCATTGAGAGTGAACATATTGTTATAGAGCGAATTTGGTGCGGTGTAAATAAAGAATCCAGTTAGCGTCTCTGGAACCATCATTAAAAAAAGTGAGATTACGGCCATCGCTGGAGTTATTCGACGGTTCACTAGATTTCGATCTAAGAGATTGAAATAGAAGCAATAGGAGACGATCAGGTAAACGGGAATTTCTAGATAAGTGTGAATCCAGGGTCGATTCACCATAAATTCGTGAAGCAGCGGCAAGTGCACACCAATCATTACCCCGGCATAAACCAACCAGCTCAAAACTGGATGTGTGAGCGCAGCAAAAAAATGGCCCTTTGGATGAAAAGTTGAAGGGGTCGCTAGAACCAACAAGGGACCGCTGACCATCATCAAAGTGATGTGTTGGACCATATGACACCAAAAAACCTCGGCCGATCTGGTGCCTACGGGAGTGAAAACCATGAGCGAAATTGAGATTGCGGCTAAAAATAAGAAGATATGGCGGCGTTGCAATTTCATGGTTGCCCAAGGCTAGACCACCTTCTGGGTTGGTACAAGAGAGGCCTCACGGGTCGCGCCTTTTCGTGCTTTGAGTGCTAACTGAAGGAAATTCGTCTGGGATATGCGCTAGAAATTATGAGTGGGAGCCCTTAGACTCGCCTAAAGCGTGAAAGTGGTGGCCCAGGTCACATTGGGCGAGAAGAGCAACGAATAGAAATGGGGACGGCTCTATGAACAATTTGCTGGCAAATAAATTGGTGGCCACGCTGGGGACGGTGGTAATCGGAGCGGCAGTTATTGCCGGAATTGGCACTTGTGTGGCATCGGCGAAAAATGACTCACGCGTACTCGCGGCGACTGCGGCCGGCACGATGGAAACTGCCCAAGGCACCTTGCCCCACTACACCTTAGATATCTCGGCATACCCCGACAGTATGTTCGGCGGCCACGGCAAAGATGGTGGCGCACACCCTGATTGGGTGAGCTATGGACCTGTTACAAATTTCCAAGTGCCCGCACATTCTGCCATCACGATAACTGTTACGAATTACGATAGCGGCGAAACTTTGAATAATGATTTTTTCGGAAAGGTTCGCGGAACCATTGACGGATCTGCAACGTTAAATGGAAAACGAATTACCTCGGTCTCGCCAGATCAGGTTGGACACACTTTTACCGTGCACGGAATTTCCGGGCAGCAAAGCGAGCTATTTTTTAGCGTTCCGATGCAGGCAGTTGCCGAGGAGGATATACCGGAAGAGGGATACACCAAGACGCCTAATGTCACGGTCTTTACAGTAATAACTGGCAACGAGGGCGAGTACGTATGGAACTGCGAGTATCCATGTGGCGACGGAACAATCGCTAAGTTCGGCAACGCCATGTCCAGCATGGGATATATGTCGGGCTATTTCAACGTTGTGAGGGCGTAGGGGGCGCGCGATGGCGATAGAAGTTTCAACTCCGGAAAACAGCCAAGCGCCCAGCGCTAAATGGTGGAAGAAAGCTGATGTGAAACAGACGCTTCTACTGTGGATTATTTTGACGCCGATCATTGGCTATGTCGGATCTGAGGTACAGGTGCGCTCGATGGGCGCTCCTGCATCCGAGGTTATGGCATCGGTTAAATCGCTTATGCGAATTTTTACGTGGGCAGTCTCCCCTGTAGCGGCGTTAGTCGCTGCCATGGCTCTCACCACGCTAATGAGTAAGCGCCATTACGGCGATATGCCGCCCGAGGATGCGGATCACCAAATTCGAAACAGTCCGCGAGCCTCTGCTACTTGGCTCGTTGTTTCGACTCTGCTCTGCCTATTCGCGCTAATCGCAGGGCTTGTGGTCCAGCAGAAGGATTCTAAGTCGATCTTGGATGCAAAGGCGATGAATATAAATGTCACCGGCCAGCAATGGATCTGGAACTTTGATTACCCTGGGAAAGGGGTACGTAGCGAGGTTCTATATCTGCCGGTAGATAAGCCAGTTATTTTCCACATAACAAGTAAAGATGTGAATCACTCTTTCTGGATAGTGCAAATGGGAATCAAAATGGATGCCAACCCGGGCTACATCACAGAGGCCGCGGTGACTCCAAACAAAATTGGCGTCTTCGATATTCGATGCGCTGAACTTTGCGGGTTATTGCACGCATACATGCAAACTAAAGTTCATGTTGTAAGTCAAGCCGATTATGACGCTTGGCTAGCCGATAGAGCCGCCCTCGAAGGAGCAGCCTGATGACAACACTTATGGATCGTCCTGCATCGGCTTCGGGAGAAGCAAGTTCCAAGCGCCCACTAATTGAACGGTTAAATATTTTTACCGCTCTCGGTCTTGGTGCGGTAAGCGCGATTGTTGTTTGGCAGCTGGCTCTTAAATATTTGCCCCAAAACGCCGATACCGCCTTCTTCTTCAATCGCGAAGATAAAATCTCACTACTTTCGCTGATCGCTTGGTTTGTTGGTTTCATGGTGGGGATCGGCGCACTTATTGGACCGTTTCGGTGGTTGATGGGTAAAGATTTGAGCCATGAAGAAAATATGTTCTTGGCTGGAAAAGACCAAGGTGTAAAACGATACTTCCGCTACACGACCGACCATAAAGTGGTTGGAATTCAATATGTCGTAATTACGATAATTATTTTCTTTGTGGCTGGTGTTCTTGCGATGCTGATTCGTACCAACTTAGGAAAAGCAGGTGGTGGTTGGATTCAACCGCAGACTTACAATGCCATAGTTGGATGGCACGGCATCATGATGATTGTTGCCACCATCATCATGGTTACTGGCCCGTTTGGAAACTTCATCATGCCAATAATGATTGGTGCGCGCGACATGGCCTTCCCGCGCCTTAATGCGCTTTCGTTCTGGTTGATCGTTGCTGCGATCCCGCCAGTATTCATTTCCTTCTTTACGGGTGGAATCACGACAGGATGGACTGCATATAACCCGTTGGCGTCCCAGGCCGGATTGGGAATGAATGGCTACATCGCATTCATCTGCATCTTTGCGATTTCTACGATGGTCTCTGGCGCAAATATCACAACGACAGTGGTAAAGATGCGCGCGAAAGGAATGACGTGGAATCGGACTCCGATTTTTATTTATGGAGTTGTGGCCTCGGTGGCCCTGGCGCTGCCCGCCTTTCCTGTCTTCTTTCTCTCGCAAATAATGTCAGGGCTAGATCGCGCTTTTGCCACCTCTTTCTATAATTCAGCTGCTGGTGGCAGCGGATGGCTTTACGAGAACTTGTTCTGGATCATGGGCCATCCGGAGGTCTACGTAATTTTGATTCCCGCGGTGGCAGCTCTTATGGAGATGGCTCCAGTATTTACTAGGCGTCCGCTCTTTAGTTTCAATTTGGCGATCTTGGGTATCGCTGGCATCTCTGGCCTTTCCATTCTGGTTTGGGCGCACCATATGTATATAAGTGGTTGGGCTCCGCTTCTAAATGCTCCATTCATGCTCACCACGGAATTAATCTCAATTCCAACTGGCATGCTCTTCTTGGTATTGGTGGGAACTCTCTGGCGCGGTCGGGTCTGGATGACGATGCCGCTGATGTCTATATACGCCCTTCTCTGGAATTTCATGATTGGTGGCATTACCGGAATTTATCTATCTGACGTTCCGGCAGATTCCTTCTTGCACGGCTCCATGTATGTGACGGCGCATTTTCACTATACGTTAATGGGCGCCGGTCTTACAGGGGCGTTGGCTTCGTTGGTCTATTGGTTCCCTAAGATGACCGGCCGAATGTTTGATACGCGACTTTCTTGGATTTCTTTCTGGTTAGTGCAAATTGGATTCAACGTTGCATTCATTGGGATGTTCATGGTTGGCCTTGCGGGTCAGCCGCGGCGCGTTGAGGCGTACGCCGAAATATTTAGTCGCGGAAATATGGTGACCACGATGGGCGCCTACACGATCATGGCTGGCATGTTAGTTCTGCTACACGGAGTTATTTCGTCCTGGCGCAGCGGCGTTCCGGCGCCAATGAATCCATGGCAGGCCAAGACCTTGGAATGGACGGTTCCCAATCCGATTCCGTTGGAGAACTTCGCTGTTCTTCCGGTAGTGACTTCAGATCCTTATGGCTATGGAAAGGTGCAACAATGAGCGTTGAAACTCACACTGGCGCAAATCCCCATCATGAGCACCCCGATGTTGTGGGTAGCCGTAATCGACTTGGGGTAATTCTCTTACTCGTTGCAGATGTAGCGATGGCCCTTAGCGTGCTCTTCGTTTACTTCTACTTAAGACAGCAGAACGTAAATAATATGTGGCTGCCATTGGCAACTGCTGATACACCAGCAGTTCATCCGATTTCTACCAGAGGGACATGGATAGTTACTGCCTTGGCAGCGCTGGGCCTACTTTCACATTTTTACGGGTTAAAGGGCGCTCGCGCCAAAGCGCAATCTCAACTTACTCTGGGCGCAACTTTTGCAATGGCCTTTAGCGCTGCCGCACTCGTTTACCAATTTTCACAAATAGGCAACGCACCCTTTACGACCACCTCTGGCGCGTATGCATCTACATACTTCTTAATAGCCGGATTAAATACGCTGCACTTGGTGCTTACTTTGTTTATCTCCATCGGGAATTGGAATAGATCGCGCTTAGGGTTATATGTATCGGACCACTGGCATGTTGACATCGTGAATATCTGGTGGATCTGGATGACGGTTTCATCGGCGCTTGGAGCATTTGCTCTCTCCTTTACTTAAAAGGGAGTGCCCGCATGGATGCATCAAGTGGCGCTTAAATGGAGGTTAGTTAAACCTGGCTATGAGCCAAAGTTTTAAATTGCGAAGTGACCGCGCGATAACTGGTATTCCACCCTCAACGCACCATCATGGCAACCACCTGATTTCGTATTTGGAATCATCTGGCCATATAACTTCATCGTCCTTGCAGTAGCTGCCGTCATCGTTGCCAATAGATCCTCTGATTCCACCACAATAATATTTCTAACCATCATGGCCCTATCGATTGCAGCGGCACTGACTTGGGCCTATCAGTTCTATCGCCCACACAATCTAGGCATTGCAACAATCGCACTTGCACTCTGTGCGGCCCTAACCGTTCCGCTTCTAGTAATCACCGCCCGCGCATCCATGCCGGCTGCAATCGCCCTTATCCCCTATCAGTTATGGCTGATAACGGCCGCAGCACTTAGTTATTCATATATGCGGGGAAATTAGGATGGTAAACGTCAACTCTTTAATTCTTTGACTCGCATCCTGCATAGATACCAGTTGGGCTTTAGTCATTTGGGATACTTTGCCTCACCTTTGCAAGGCGCAAAAATGAGAGAACTCTACTTAGTAGTTCTTTGTCATCGACTTTCAATAATAAATAGGCACTATAATTCTACTTTGAATCTTGGTACAAAGGAAACGTTGGATGCGCGAATAGAACGAATCCGATCCAATCTGTAACTTCGCAGTGATCCTTCAAGATTGACCACGTACAAAAGTATATTTCCATCTTGAGTCCCTCTTAATGAATATGGCTCAACAAATTTCCAGCCAACCTCTCCATTTTCTGGTTCATAGTAAAGTTCGACTTTAAGTCGATTGAAAGCACAATAACGAAGCAAATTTATATCAAAACCAGCACGCGCAAAATTCACACTCGTTGGATTTAATATCACAGACCTGTCGTTCCCCCATTCAGCTGGTTTCAAGGCAATTATTTTTGATCGCCCCTCCAACCAATCAAATACTTCAGGCAATTTGTTCCAAAAAGAATCAAGTGTAATAAGTGGTGACGGCAATTGATGTCCTAACATACTTTCCCAACTCTCAGAGATACCCTGATAGTTCTCTTCTGTCCGGATTGTTTCTAGTTTAGGTGTCGGTATTCCAACATATTCACTTTTCTTCGCCAAAAGTGAATTCACTAATGCCTCATTTCCGACTAAATTAGCGTTTCCGTATAAATGAACTACGTCATAAAGATCTCGAGGTCTGCATCGTTCGGCAAGTGCTCTTAATTTTTCAGCTGCCAACTCTTCCAAAGAGTACGACAACACGTTGAAATTTGGATTCCAATCTGAGTATCCGTGAATAATTTTTCTTCTTACTGGAGCACTGGCAATAAGCTCATCACATGTTAGGTCAATCTTAATCTTTGGTGAAGTCGGCTTAACCACGGGCCCTATGAAACCAATTTTCCCCTGCGTAGTTAATATCCCTCTTTTGTTTGGATGAGATTTGAATGAGTCCTCGTTCAATTCGAGTTGTATGCCCACATTTGTCAGAAGCCATTGAGAAATTTCTTGAAAGAACAGAAATAGAGTTTCCGGTTTTATTAGCTCAGGATCTGTAACGGTGAAATCTAAATCTTCGGAAAATCGAAAAGTTTCGTAATAACATTTTCGAAGGCATGTTCCTCCTTTAAATACCCAAATTTTTGAAAGCGCCGGGTGTTGGGCAATGCCGGCCAATAACCATCCGAGGGCGTAATCTTTTTCAACAACATCCTGACGTATATTCCATGCTGTGCTTACATTTTGAATTTCTCGAATAGGAATCATGAACGTTGGTCCGATTCAATTTTTGTATTTACCAAAAGGTTCCACTTCATTATTCGGAAACCAGAATGCACTCTCAATGGATCGAGTGGCACAACACCTTTGGATATTTTCTTGCTTAATTCATCGAGATCAGCCAGATGTCTATACCCATTTAGTTCCAACAGGTACCCTAGTCTTTTCAATGAACTACCAGAAGCATGTTTAGAAGCATATTTGACCAATTCACGAATATTAAAATCATCTATATACGCTTTTAGGAACTCTGCCCCGAGTTGAATCCCACCACCCAATTCTGGGTATGCTAGAACGTCCATTATTGTTCTACTTGGGTTTGCTATTGAAACTTTGAATCCGTCACGCCATTCATGAGCAATACCCCAACTCAAATCAAGATTCCTAATCCTCTTAATTAGGAATTTGGTGGCGACAATCGACTCATTTTCAGTCCTCACTCGATCAGAGGTTATTAAGACAATCGTTCGAAATACTTGCTCTGTCAATCCCCAATGGTTTGCAGATGTCCAACCAGTAAAATAAGAATTCGGCCAGATATTCAACGCAAGTTTGTATTCATCCCCAAGCCACTTTTGTGGTTTTTCAATGTAACTTGGAACTTGAAGGTAGATACCATTTTTTATACGTCGGATATATCCAGCCGTTGCCCATCGAGCAAGTTTTCGGTTGGTGGCATCTTTGGGTAAGGATAAGATTTCTTGCGCTTGCTTATTCGTAAATATTTCTGGAGTTTGGGCGAGAAGGGTGCGAATCTCCTTTGGGCCATCGAGTGAGGGCATCAATGCTTCCCCCCCCCCTTTTTTTTTT
>JANYDL010000071.1 GCA_025363635.1 Actinomycetes bacterium | reverse complement strand
CGAGTGCGTAAGGAGGCCGAGGCGACCGAGCGAACTCTTGCCCTCGAGGCGCGCGGCAATGTCGTCGGGCAGGGTGACCAGCTCGTAGGTCGAACCCAGGACGAACTCGCCGGGGTGCAGGATGAACGGCTCGCTGCCGTGAATCTCGACCAGTCGCGTCAGCTCGGGCTGATCCTCGCGCGGATCGATAAACGGGTACTTGTGGTTGTCGAACAGCCGAAAATACTTGTCGAGCCGCACGTCGATACTCGACGGTTGGATCATCCCAAGATCGAGCGGATCGAGGCCGACGCGGCCAGATTCGAGTTCTTTCCTGATATCGCGGTCACTCAGAAGCATGGCCCCGACTTTACCGCGTTAGCGGATTGCACCCCGAATCAGCGCAATCCAACCGGCCCATTGATCGCATCGCGGCGCACGGTTCGATGGTTCAAGTAACATCGTCATGTCGCCACTGGCGATTCGCGAGTGTAGTTCAATGGCAGAACTTCAGCTTCCCAAGCTGACAGCGCGGGTTCGATTCCCGTCGCCCGCTCTCTACTTAGTCTCTAACTTGCTTATTTTGCCCCAAGAATCACATAGGCAAATCCTGTTATGGACGAATCAACTGGTTGAGAGCCTTTATCTTTGAGAGAAGTCGCTTTAGTGGTCGTCGCTCCAGCACTAGAAAATGTAGAAACAAGAAAAAGCCTCCTGCCGTTTTGAACATCATGAACGAAATTGAGTACCTTCGGGTAATCACCTGATATCGAAAATTGAACTGGCACAAGAACAAAATTTGATGAGGTGATCAGTGAACTTGTCTTGGCCGGTGTCGGCGCTTTACCAGAACTACCCGCGAGAGTTGCTGACGCTGGAGCATATTGACGGGCATCAGAAACAGAGAGTGATTTAACGGTCACACCATTTGCATTAGCAATCGTGTTAAGTTCGGTGACGAAAGCAGGAATTGAGGCGGTTGAAGGAACTGAGGTCTGTAATTCAGTGAGATTCAATTTTAAGGCATCGATCGCTAAATAATCTGCCCGCAAGCGAATGATGCGTGCCTGGGTCGCAGCATTTGTTGCTTCAATAGCGGCGCGCTTGCTATTTGTACTTGAAACCAACGAAAGTTGGGGTCCTATTCCGAAGGTCCAGCCAGCCACCAGAATGACAACAATCAGTGCGGCAGGTATGAAGGCCCAGAATCTAATCTTCACTATGCCGCACCAACCTTCGTAAAGCGATGCGTAAAAGCTGCCTCATTTATATGCATAGTGATATTGACTAGGTATGAACCAGAATCATTTCTCGTGACAGATCCAGGTGAAGCATCAGAGTACCCAGTGAGTGAAGTCAGCGCATTGAGCCAAGCGGGCACCTTGGGAAGAGTTGGACTTTTTGCCGTAAAACTTAAGGTAGCGATCCGAGAACCTTGGAGAGGAGCAGTCGCTTGAGTAAAAGGTGCAAATGGTGTTGCCGAATCAATATTTATTGAGTCTAGAGTCACATAGTCTGGAAGAGTTGCTTGAACTGAAATCAGATAAGCACGCCAATCTATCTCAGTCGAGGTGCCAACTTCCTGCGCCGCCTTTATCGCATCAACTTCGCCCTGAATTTTTTGGACTTCTCCGTATTTTGATTCCTGCAATTGCAACACTTTCGAATAAGTCGCTGCAATCGCCAGCTGTCGCTGAGCTTGTAAAGCTTGAGCCCTGACTAAAGTCGTTTCTCCCATAACTAAAACTGCAATCAGAAAGACTAAAAATCCAAGTCGCCTTCTACTTACTTTTGCACGACGACTTTGTCGCACCTCGTTCGGTATGAGATCAACGCGTGGCTCTGCTCCAAAGATTAAATGTTGGGAAGAATTCTTTTTGGTCATTACAAACTCCGCAAAGCCAGTCCTAGCGCCACTGCGAAATTCGCACCTTTACTTTGCCACTTCTCACTACCCGTTTTTCGCGCAAAAGTAAATGAAACTAGAGGTTCGGCACTTGTGACTGGAAGATGGATCATCTCACTCAAGGCTTCCCCAAAACCTGAGAGTAATGTTCCGCCACCGCTCAAGAGAATTTCAACAACGGCTGACTCTTGTGAAATATTATTAAAATAACTAATGGTGTTGCGAATACTTCCCAATAACTCGATTGAGACGGATCGCAATATTTCTTGTACACGGGGATCATCAACTGTTGCTAAATCCGCATGGCATTTTGCGCATGTGCATTCAGGAGTCAGCGATAGCGCACCCTCCCGACTGGCTAGATCGCCACCAATTCTCAGAGTTCTTTTCAACGCATCTGCTTTGTTCTCTTCTAATCCCAAGCCTGTTTTGAGTGATTGAGTCAGGTCATCTCCGCCCGCTGGAATAATTCGCACGAAATTTGGAACACCGTCTTTTGCTACAACGATACTTGTAGTGCTTGCTCCAACTTCCACGAGAGCAACTGTTCCAACTGAGCGAGATCGCGAAAGAAGCAATCTACTTAAAGCAAAGGGAACTAGATCGACTTCAACTGGGGTCAATCCCGCAAGCTCAACGCTATGAATATTGTTCAAGATTGATTGCTTCTCGGTGGTTACTAAAAGTCCGTTAACCACGGGTGCAAGATCACTCAAACCTTCCGATAGCGGATAGAAGTCAAAGAGGGAATTTTCAATGGGAATTTGAAGGTTTCCTTGAACATGAAATGGCAAAGATTCCCTGATTTGGTCTAGAGATGCTTTTGGCACACTGAGATCTCTCACCAAAGTTCGATGATTTCCAACACCCAGCACTACGTTTTTACTTTTGAATCCGCCTTCCGACCAAAGTTTCTTTAGAGCTGGGCCAACAATTTCGGGCTGAGCGATCTCTCCCTTTATCACCGCACCTTGAGGTAAGCGAATTTCATGAAAGTGAAGAATGCTAACTTTTTTCTTTCTTAAATCGCCGAGTTCGACGGCGCGCAATCCAGTGGTGCCGATATCCAAACCAACAAAATTCATTGCGATCCCCTTATTGAGAAACTGCTCTCTGAACTAAATTACTTGCGAAAACCCAAACAAATCCAAGTAGCCCTGTGCGATAGCGCCTCCTAAAAAAATACCTACCCATGCGCCCATAAGCATCCATGGGCCGAATGGAATTCCGCTATGAAGTTTTACTCGTTTAGTTACAATCAAAGCCAAAGCAAAGACGCCCCCAAGTAGAAATGCAGAAAATGCTCCAACGATAAGCACCTCCCACCCGAGGAAACCAAGAAAAAGCCCAAGTGCCCCGGCAGTTTTGACATCACCGAATCCCATGCCACCTCCATATGCCATGGCCATGATGAAATATAGCGACCACAAAATAATGGCCCCGAGAATCCCTCTTATAAAAGGATAGAAATTTGCACTTGCAATTGCAGACGCACCCAAAAGAAAGATGCCGACCAAATAACTTGGTAAAACTATTCGATTTGGCAAAGTGTGGGTTTCTAGATCAATCAAAGCCAGCGCAATGCTTATAGCTGCTAAATACAGAAGTGCAATTAAATCTAGCGTTGTTGCAAGAGATTTCGGAGCAAATTTCCAGGTAATGAGCGCAAAGAGAGTTGCTGTACCAATCTCGATGAACAAGTACTTGGGAGGGATACTGCAATTACAGTTTCTGCACTTACCTCGAAGCAATAGCCAAGACAGAATTGGAATATTGTCGTACCCGCTGATCACCACGTTGCACGATGTGCAGGCACTTGGGGGACGGACAATTGATTTCTTCCGAGGCACTCTGTAGACCACCACATTGAGAAATGATCCGATGAGTGCCCCAACTATAAAACCAATAATGAGCACGTTAACCCACCGAAAGATTTCTAAGCGAGCTTCGATCTCCAAGAGTTCCGGTGCCAGGGAGCGTTGCTGTGAGCCCCGTACTTAGATTGACGTTTGGAAGTCCGATAGGCACATAGTTCAAAGTGAAAGTCGAGGTGTTTGTGATGGATGAGGCGTACATCTGACCTTGCCAAGTATCTCCCGAGTTCACGATCGTGCACGGTGAATAAAAGAGGGCGCTTACGAGTGGATTAACTACCAAACCATTTCCAATCGTCACTGAACTTCCTGCCCCGCATGTAGGAACTCCGTCATTTACAGAGTCAGGTACTACTAACCAGAGCTTTTTGGCAGTTGAATTTGAGGAGGTTATCTGAGCAGATCCCAGATTAAAGCCGTTAGCAACAATAACGGTGTCACTTTTAAGGGTGATGTTTCTTCCAAGCAGATCCGTCACTGCTCCACAACTTCGCGAATCGAAAATGATTGGGGTCGAAGAATTTTGGATGGTTGCTAGCGCGGTCGAAAGATGGCTCGCGGTACATGTACCGAGAGTCAAAACGGTGTAGTTAACCCCGGCGGGGGTCTTCCAATCGCTTGGATTGAACGCAAAATCCACCCACCCGGGTACCACCGGGATGGCAGGATTAACCACGCCGCTCTGATTCGTCGTGATCGTGCCTTTCACTGCACCCGCGGCCGCGGTTACAGTGCCGGCTGTAATGACGGAGCCGCCTACGGAAGAACCTTGTGAAATGTCAGAGTGCACTTTGCTTGGCCCAGCAACAATGTCACCGCCAACTTTTCCATGAATCTGTACAGAACCCGAGGAATGAACGTCCCCGTCAACTTTTGAATCATCCGATACAGTCACGGATGAAACACCTGGGTGGTCTTTATCATCCTCTTCGCCATCGGAATGTACATTCCCTGTTACTTCACCTGACTGAATCGTCACCACGCTCGCCGCGAATAAATCACCATTGATTGTGCAACCGCTTGTAACCGAAAAAGCACCGGAGCCCAAAATGACATCTCCATTGATCGTGGTACCCGTGGAACACGTGACGTTACCTGAAAAATACTGAATACTTGGTCGTGTTGTAGAACCTTGGGTAATGGTCATATTGCTAATTGTTGGGCTAGTTTGCAAATATGAATACAGTGCGGAACCCGATGGTGTAATCACAAAAGTTGGGGGCGTCGGAATATAAGGATAGATGGCCTCAACTTTGCGACTATCTTGCGAAGAGTTCCCAACGGCTCCGATGTTGCTAGCTGTGCCCGTGGAAATCAATCGGAGTCTTGCCGCCGTTGCAACACCAGGGCAACCAGCAACCCACGAATTATCAGTAGTCCCAGGAGATACCGCAAGCGTGGAATATTCCACCGTCACAGTGAACGTGGGCGCGGTAGTGCTGGAGTACTTAGGTTGGCAGACGGAGGTCGAAAGATTTGAAGCGGCAACGTCGATTCCTGCTTCAGCTGCGGCTTGTGCTTGCACGCCTGCACGAGTGGATGTCGTAAACCCAACGGCGTGCATCGACATGGAGACACTTCCGACCGCCATGACGCTGGTAGCCCCCATCACTCCTAAAACTCCAATAAGTGCTGTACCGCGCTCACTATTTCGCATCTTCATCACACGCGTTTTGATTGCAGCGGCGCTAGAAAGTAAAAGATTTAGAAACATGGCGCGCTCACGGATGTTGTTTGCGGAGTGTATGTGGTCGTATTAATGCGAACATAAGGATGTCGACCAGCTGCCACATCAAAACGTAATTCCACGCGCGATCCACTGGGTGCGTTGAAGACTTTTCCTGTAGTTGGATCAGCCGGGGTAACACCAGTTCCCAACTGTGTCCATTTTCCATTAGGGCCGCCGACTGGCAGAGAAATGAATGTGGCGGGAAAAGTCTTGGTTGTGTAGACCGAGCCTCCACTCGTTGGTGTGTAATACCAAGCCTGGCAAGAGGGTGCAGTCGTATTGGGATCTAAACCGATTGAACGAGCGAGAAGAAGTTGTGTACCAGTAGTGGGATCACTTGTCACAGTTATAGCGGATGCATTTCGCACACCAGATTGAATTGAGCGAACGATTTGTTGGGCGGTATTTGCAGCTTCGGTTACTTTCTGAGCAGACTCCTGAGTGCGCAAACCGTTGATGAGCAATCCACCTGCGATTGCAATTACAAATACCGCAATGCCACTCGAGATGAGCAACTCTATAAGTGTCAATCCTTTTTCGTTCTTTGATGAGGGGAAGTTTTTCATTTCTACACCGCGGACTTTACAAAAATCATAGTTACTGCAGAGGCAACAGGAGCAACATCCCCTTTGCGAGAGACGGAGACTTGAGCACGAACTACTCCTGGATAGGAATTCGGACATGTCGTGAAACTCCATTTTGGAAGGAGCGTTACCCCACGTGGATCAATTACTGGAGGAAGTGTTACTCCGAGAAAAGAGATAACGTCTTGACAACTCGGCGTAGTTGCAAGTGCCGAGCGAACTGCTCTCGCTCCTTCAATTTGTTCGTTCACAATTTGTGTGGCGGTAGCGATAGTAGTATTTGCGCTTGTATCTTTCCAAGAATTTAAGAGAACCGGTATAAAGGAAACTGCAAGTAATCCAAGCAATGACATCGAGATCACAACTTCGATCAAACCAAATCCACTCTCATCCGAAAGTGTGGAATCCGAAATTGAAATCTCTTCGATTAACATTTTTTTACCTGCCTTTAAAACTTATTGTTTTGGGGGGAGTTCAAAACTTTTATCACCACCGTTAGGGGGGAAGTTCCGGGTGCCACATAGGGGTGTGGCACCCGGAAACCTATGGGTGGATATATGCGCCTTAAGGGGCGGTGCAACCTGC
>JANYDL010000066.1 GCA_025363635.1 Actinomycetes bacterium | reverse complement strand
CTTAAGCCGGCTTTGGATGATGATCCGCGTTCTAATTTTCCGCTTTTTAGGAAGGTTTTCCAAATGTCTTCATATGTCGGCTGGCTTGATTCCGATCACGCCCATATTCACAAATTCACTCCAGAGGGTGTCAATGAAGTGAGTCTTAAGCGGCACGCCATGGATCACCACACGCATAACCACAACGATACACCCAAAGACTCAGAATAATTCTTTCACGGCCTCGCGACAAAGCTCGCGGACGCGGAGCGCATTCTTCTTATCGGACCTGGCCTGGGAAAGACCCATTTCAAGTCGCACCTAGAGAAGCACCACCATGGCAAGCTATCTGAAAAGGTCATTGGCGTAGAAACGGTCGATAAATTGACCGACAACCAGATCGACGCTTATGCTCGCAAGTACTTCCACAGAGAAATTTTCGACCACCGGGGCTAGTACGCCCGGTCGATCTTTCGACTTATTGCAAGCGATGCCCCGTCCTCAAAGACGGGGCAGTTTCAAGTCTGCATGAGAGTCTGCTAACGAAGATCACAGCGGATCGGCATCGTCCCGATCCCCGTGCCTTCAAATCCCAGTTCATCCTCACCCATGCGAATGGTCAGTGTGCCCGCAACAGTCGTCAAGGGCTGTGGAGCGGTCGCCAATACAGGCAACGAGACTTCCATAAAAATGCCGGTGTTGGGTTGATTCGCCCCGCTGTACATCGAACTCATGTTCAGCACAGTCTTTTCTCGAGTTAGATTGGTCTTCCAGTTGGCTTCGTAATAGCCAGGCTGAGCTTCGCCCGTGATATTGAATGAGTTTTGGTTGGCAGGAATGATGGAAATCAAAATGGCCGGGCGTTTGCCAGCACCTGCAGTGCTGTCAGCCGAGGCTTCGCCAAGATAAATGATGCCTTGTGGGCTCGCGCCTTCGCTATAGCAATAGGCGGTCGACCAGTGGGCGGCCGTTTCGGCGTGGACAGCAGAGGTCATGAGTGAGGACAACATCGTGGTTAAGGCAACAACAAAGGCACCGATGAATGAATTTTGCATTCGCATTTGTGGACTCCTGATAGGAAAGGAAAGCGGCTTATCGAGCTGCATATCCAATTCCCGGCAGTCCGGCAACGCATCATTCGCCTTTGTTTTTCAGCCTAATTTATGTGAACTGCCCTCCTTGGTTGTTGATAGGTTTGAAACTCTCTTACCTTGAGGTTTTTGCTCCATTCATGCCTTCAGTTTGGCCTTTCGGGAGCGGCTGTCGAGGCCGTGACGGCCGAGACCGCAGCGAAACCGACGGCAGGGATGCCGTAAAGGTGAGCGGCGCTCCCGAAAGGCCAAACTGAAGGCATGAATGGAGCAAAAACCTCAAGGTAAGAGAGTTTCAAACCTATCAACAACAAAGGAGGGCAGTTTGTAATTTATGGACGTTTGCAGGCGGTTGCTGCAAGGACACCGGCTCGTGCCACGGCAGGCACCACGTGATCACCTGCGGGCAGATCGCCGGTCCCTAGCTGGATCTCCCGTGACTCCACAATGACTTGCTTGGCGGCATTTTGCACAACGCTGCCGATGACATGGGATTTTGTGCCAACACCGCTAAACCATTTGGCCTGTATGCCATCAGAGGGAGTTTCCGATCGCGAATCACTCACGGTTTCGTATCCTTTGCGCGCCCGACGGACAGCGGCCTCAAAGTCCTCAGGACGAGCCCCCGTATAGACAGTAACGCTCAAATAGTGGTCTTTGTTGGTGCCATCGAAGTAGATGCAATTCGCCAAGAGCTTAACTTGTTCATTGAGCACCACTGCGAATGCGCCTCGAGATGGTGCGTCAACTAGATCCTTGCATGAGCAGAGGTGATTGATGGGAATGCCTTCATCCCCATTCGAACTTTGAATGGGCTTCTGATCCGCACCAGCCCCTTGGGATGCGGGGGCTGACGTCGCGCCGGGATCTTTGCCAACACCGGCATTGGCGCAGCCCAACACGAAAACCATCAGGCCACTCAAGCTGCGCGCCTCCAACTTGGGTCCTAAAATGTATCGTGGCAAGTTTCGTAGCATGGCATCCCTCCGCAAATACCCCCAGTCACTTCCTCTGGTCATACGGAATCTCTGGGGCGTTATCTCATGAGGACTTATCGGAAGTTTTGG
>JANYDL010000024.1 GCA_025363635.1 Actinomycetes bacterium | reverse complement strand
AGTGCCATTAGCATTGAGGTATTGAGGCTTGTCGCCATACGTGCAAACTTCTCTTGCGTGAGTTGGTGCCCGGCAATAGGTCCGTCAAATTGCGTGCGATGCGATGCGTAATCAAGTGCACTTTCAAAACTATCGCGGGCGGCACCGATGGCTCCGAAGACTATTCCGTAGCGAGCTTCCGCAAGACACGTGAGTGGGGCACGAAGACTTGTTGCCATTGGGAGAAGTGCACTGGCCGGTACTCGCATATCGGTGAAAACCAATTCGGAGGTGATTGATGCACGAAGTGAAAGTTTGTGTTTTACGGCGCTAGAAGTCAATCCCAGAGTCGTGGTGTCAACGCAGAAACCACGAATTCCTTCATCGCTCTGGGCCCAAATAATCGCCACGTCTGCGATAGACCCGTTTGTGATCCACATCTTGCTTCCGTTAATGATCCAGTCGGCGCCATCGCGTTTTGCATTGGTCGTCATTCCTGCAGGATTGGACCCGTGATCGGCCTCTGATAAACCAAAGCAGCCAATTGCTCGACCAGAGGCCATCTTCGGAAGCCATTCTTCTTTTTGTTCCTCGCTGCCGTAGGTGTAGATGGCGAACATCGCAAGTGAGCCCTGAACCGAAACAAGAGAACGGATTCCAGAATCGCCCGCTTCTAATTCCAGGCAGGCCAATCCGTATGAAGTTGCATCCGTACCCGCGCACTCGTATCCCACGAGGTGCATTCCCAGTAGACCGATTGCGCCAAGCTCGATTGCCAATTCACGAATAGGCAATTCCGCGTTCTCGTACCAGTTCGCAATGTTGGGCTTGACCCGCTCGTTCACGAACTTCCTCGTGACAGATTGAATATCGCGTTGGTCTTGCGTCAGGTCGCGTTCGATTTCTAGGAGCGCAAAGGGATGTTGAAGCGGCATAATCAAAGTCTAGCGCGGTGGATTTCTTCAATCCGCGCTATGTAAGTGACTAGACCATACATAGTGAGGCAGATGCGACCTTAAAGAAGAATTTAAGTGATTGAAGAGTCGAAGTTGAGAATTTCCTGAAAAAATATCTTGTGAGCGTCTTCAGATTGGTAGATGGCACTTTCACTAACGTCAAAGCCGAGCAAACTGGATTGACTTTGCCAAATATATCGGCGCCCTAGGGACAGAACATTTCCTTGGTAGCTAGCGGAGGTTTGGGTTCGGCTACGCAAAGTTTTGCTGTGGTCAGTGGAAGCGCAATTTCAGTTGCGCGCTTTCTCGGTCAGGTCACTGAGATAGAACGCTTGGACAAGCCTAGGAAAAATCCATCGATCAAGGTCTCCGGTGCGTGGTCAGGTGCTTGACCTGCGCCAAGGGTGATAAATAGAGGCGTGAAGTGCTCGACCGTTGGATGCGCATAGGGCATACCGGGGGCGAGAGTCTTGAAATTTGCGAGCGTGTCAACGTCTCCCCTTGCCAGCGCTTCTGCCGCCCATAGATCAAATTCACTCGACCACGTGGGTGCGGAAGCGTCTATCGACCAATCACGAAGGTATGGCAGTCCGTGCGTCATAAATCCAGAACCGACAATGAGAATTCCCTCATCTCGTAAAGGGGCTAGACGCTTTCCTATCTGGATAAGGCGATACGGATCAGAGGTAGGCATAGACATTTGCACAACGGGAATATCTGCTTCTGGGAACATTGCACGCAAGGGAACCCATGCGCCATGGTCGAGTCCTCGAGTGCTTTGTCGCACAGGTTCTGAGTCTGGCATCAGGGCCACGACTTTTGCAGCGAGCGCGGTCGCGTCAGGGGAGTTGTACTGCATTTCGTAAAACTTCTGAGCAAAGCCGCCAAAGTCGTAAACAAGTGGTGAGTTGGCGACAGGATTGCTCAGAGTAATTGGCTGGGATTCCCAGTGAGCCGAAATAATTAGAATGCCCTTGGGGCGCACCATCTCTTGAGCTATCTGGCCAAGCTGCCCACTCCATAATGGATCATCTAGAAGCATCGGAGCACCATGACCAATGTAGAGAGCGGGCATTTTTACGACAAGTTCGGCGGTACTCATGTGTGTTTGGCCCTTCGTAGGCTCCCATTATACACGAAGTAGTTGAAATTTCAACTATTCCCTAAATGGTAACCGCCATCTATCGGAATCTCCGCGCCATTCACCCAGCGCATATTTTCACTGGCTAGGGCAAGAACGCCTCGAGCGACCATGTCAGGCGTAGCCACGTTTGGTCCTTGCAGATCAGATTCGTTGGAAGATCGACCTAAATAAATATCAAGCCATTCGTGCACGAGAGGCGTGCGCATCGCACCGGGCATCAGCGCATTAACCCTTACACCTGAATCCCGGAAATCTCGAGCCAATCCTTTCGTCAAGTGGTTAAGAGCCGCTTTCATGCTGTCGTACAACTGGTTGTTGTGATTGACCGCCCACGCATTAGTGGATGAAATATTGATGATTGCGCCCTGTGTCTTGGCCAAATAAGGAAAAGCTGCTTGCGAAATGAAAAAAGGCGCCTTGAGATTGACGGCAAATATTTCATCCCAATCATTTTCGTCTACCTCACCAACGGGTTTATGAGAAATGCGAGCGGCGGAATTCACGACCACATCTATGCGATGAAAGATTTCTATTGAACGTTCAATGACTGCGATCGCTGCGGCTTGGGGTTTCCTGAGATCGGCAGCGAAGAATTCGATAGAGAGACCTTCGCTTTTGAGACGGGCGATGAAACCAGCATCATCATTGAGGCCTGTTGCGAGAACGTGATAACCATCGCATGCGAATATTTTTGTTGTCGCGGCACCTAGCCCCGTTGTTGCTCCGGTAATTATTGCAACACGCGTTTCTTCATTGCTGCTCATGCGGGGATACTATAGGATTTTTCAATGGCACACGAGAGTTCGTCGAAAATTCCTACAATCACAATTTCTGAAAAGATGACAGCCCCAAAATGGGCTCACCAAGAGCGCGAAATTATTGAAACGCTCAACAAAGCCGCTGTGGAATTTGTTGCCCGATACACACGTGCCGATGGAACTCTCATTTGGCGCAATACATGGGGGAGTATGGACGGATCAGATGATCCGTACGAAGCATTTATGAACCTAGCTCTCTTCTACTCGATGGGCGGAAGTGAAGAGGTTTATGAACTCGCTCGAAAAATGTGGGACACCATTACCCAGCAATGGACCGAGTACGGACAGATCTATCGGGAATTCGATGGCTATTACGACTGGATGCATCATGGCGAGGGATATCTGTATCACTACTTTTTTGGCCTAACAAAACCTGAATCGTTGATGGACCGTCAGCGCGCTCTTCGATTCTCCAATATGTATAACGGCAGAGATGAAGAAGCAAAAAACTACGACCCTGCATTGAAGATGATTCGATCGCCTTTGACAGGTAGTCGGGGACCTCGCTTTGTGGTGACACATGAAGATTGGTTTACACATCGCACAGTGTTGGACGACTATCTAGCGCCCTATGAAGACATAACAAATAATGATTTCTCGACAATGCTTTGTCGCTGGTCGGACGAAGGCATCTACGCCGAACTCATTGAGAAAATGAATGCTCGAATGAACCGTGGAGATGTTCCACTCAATCTCAATGCAACCTCGCTGATGACACATGCCTACATGTATTCACAAGATGACGACCTGAGCGAATGGGTTATTGGCTACTTGGATGCGTGGAGACGACGAGCTAAGGCAAATGACGGCATCATCCCTGACAACGTTGGTCTGAGTGGGAAAATCGGCGAATATAACGATGGAAAATGGTGGGGCGGCTATTACGGATGGCGTTGGCCTCATGGGTTTATGAC
>JANYDL010000007.1 GCA_025363635.1 Actinomycetes bacterium | reverse complement strand
CCGTTTATCCCTCACCATTTCCCCGAAAACAATTTGCACATCTCGTCTCCGCACTTCAAAGGCCTTTGATAACTCCTTGAGGACGGCCGAATTTGCCTTTCCATCGACTGCTGGCGCCTGCACTGCAACTACCAATCGTGGAGGAACTCCGACCAACCCACCAACTTTGTTGCGTGAAGAATTGGGGCGAACCCTGATGTCAATCAACAAGAACGTCTGGCTTGGATCGTGCACGAATAAACATTACTAAGAGCGGAACGAGCAAAATAGAACGGTGACGAAATGAAGTTCCAAGATTTACTTCAACGAGTGCGCTAAAGGCAACAAGCGATAAAAAGAGTGCTCCGGTTAAGAGCAGGACTGGGTCTTTAATTATCCGCTTGCGACCATACCTAAGGAGAGCACCAAAAACCACAAGGTAAAGAAGCCACCACAATGGGGACTCGTACGAAACTGTATTAAGGGCAAGACCTCCTTGATCTAAGAGAGGTATCGGACCAAACATGAAGAGAAAAGATGGTCTCGCAAGCGAAGTCAAATTGTGAAAACTCGCGGGTTTGAGGATGTACCCGCTCAATGAAGAACTGTCTGGAAGGGCCGCCACACTTTTTTTAATCAAACCCTGTTTAACTTTGGCTACCCAAATGGAATCAAGCTTCGACTTTATTCCAACTGAAGTAAGAATTCTGGTAAATAGAGAATGCGGGTGATCAACAAGATAAAAATGCAAGAGAATCAAGGTTGTGTCACCATGGAAGGAAATCACCTTATTCGACGTGCCATAGGTGCCATCTTGGATAGCAACCTGAACGACAGAATCTCCGGACCTGCCGCCCGTGGCTTCGATATTTGTGTGAAAGACCGAACTTAAAAAGAATTGAAATGCATATGCCGACGTTGTAGAAGCGAACAAAATGGATGGAAGTAAAACCACGCTGGCGAAAACTAACATAAGTTTTCTGCGTGAGATACGGGAAACAAGCAGGATGACACTTGTCAAAATCAGGGACAGTACAAAACAGACCCAAAGATAGTTTTTCACTGACATTAGGAAATACGAACCCAGGACTAAATTGGCGGATCCAGAAATTGTCCGACCTTCGAAAATCTTCGCAAATCCCACCAGCAGGAAGGTGAATGCGAAAATTATGAATGCTTCGCGCAGACCAACCGAGGTCCATAGAAAGACTGATGGGATGAAGTAAGCCAGAAAAATCAATCTATCTTTTCTTGCAGGCCTATCTGAAGATCTTCTTTGCAAAGCTAATAAAGTCACAAGACTTATTGCCGTCAAAGCAATCGATAGAAATCTAATTGCGAGAAAATCTGGAACGCCCATCAAAGTCAGAATCTTGGACGGTAAGTAAGTCAGCCAAAGAAAGGGTTTTGGAGCAGTAATCCATCCGCTGGCCAACTGTGGGTTGGCATCTTTACTCCCGTAAAAATTTTTGAAGGTATAGAGGTAACCGCCTTCATCTGGTGCCAGCGCAAAGAGGCGACCGAGGAAAATTGCAAAAAGAATATGGAATGAAAGGAACGCGGTGACTAGTTTGTTGCGCTTTAGAAATCCCAACATGATCTCTTACGCAGATCCAGATTTACGTTGGAATCGCTTAGGGGCTCCGCCGGCTGCTTGACCTCCACCAACTTTAGATCTTGCACCTGGACCGCCATTTGACCCGCCAGCGCCCTTTTGCCTCTTTTTCTCAAGAGCGTCGAGAAATTTAACGCGAGAATCATTCGACGCTTTATCCTTATCCATGGCGAAAGAATACCCTGTCTCAAAAATTACGAAGTAATTTCAACGTCTTGGCTGGGAATTTTTAAGAAGAAGACAAGCAAACCCGTCCAACCAACTCCACCTACGACGAGTAATGGAATCCCTAAAGTCTCGGGGTGCAGATAAATGCCAAGTGCAAGAGAGCCAAATATCGCTGCCAAGGACCAGAGAGTGGTTGCTGCGAAATGTCCCTTAAAACCAATCCTCACGAGTCGATGAGATAAATGATCACGGCCGCCCTCAAATGGCGAGATACCGCGGTAGATGCGGGATGAGACTGCAACCGTTGTATCCAAAACGGGAAGTGCCATAAGAAAGAGTGGAATAGCCAGAGATTTTTCCCGCGGAACGACATCTGGATCAAGGCGGATTGTGAGAACAGAAATAATAATTCCAAGAAAGAGTGCGCCTGCATCTCCCATATAGATTTTCGCCGGTGCTCGGTTCCACATTAAGAATCCGATAGTTGCGCCTGCGGTGACAACAGCCAGGGCGGCGACCAAAAGTTGGTGGCGATCGAATGCAATAACAAAGAGGAATATAGAAATCACAGCAACGGTTCCCGAGGCTCCCCCGTCAATATTGTCAAAGAAATTAATTGAGTTGCACACTCCTACTATCCAAAAAACAGTGATCGCCGTGTCGAGGAAACGATTATTCAACGGTGTTCCAATCGTGTGAGTGGAAAGTAGAATTGCAGAAACGACGATCGCCGCGAAGATCTGGAGCAGAAGACGAGGCCAAGGTTGTAAGCCCTTCAAGTCATCGACCAGGCCCATGATCGAGATTGCAAGCGCTGGAAGGAGAACTGAACTCGCCAAAGAAAAAGTTCTCATCGAAAAATCTGTGTAAAGAAGAGCACCATAAGAGGCAGTCACTATTCCAATCGCTATCGCAACTCCACCTAAGTAAGGAACTGGTTGCTTATGCACCTTGCGCGCGATATTCGGAGCATCGAAAGCACCGATCCGAATCGCGAGTGATCGCATCGCAGGAGTAAGAACACCTACAAAAATAAATGTGATGGCACCAAGAAGTAGGTATTGCCGAAGTGAATACTGCATCAGATTATTACTGTCGATGCTCGTTAGATTGAGTTCTCTGGACGCCCGAGAGAAGTTCTTTGACCTCTGATTCTCGGTATCGGCGATGGCCGCCGAGGGTTCTAATCGATGTCAATTTGCCTGCTTTTGCCCAGCGGGTCACTGTTTTAGGGTCGACTCGAAAGAGCGCCGCAACTTCGGCGGGAGTCAAAAGGACCTCTGCATCTGTCAAACGATTCATTCTTCACCCTCCACAGATGTCCGATTCGTACCAATATGGCGGGAAGTATCCGCCTTTTTAGTTATAAGAACAAGAGGGGAGGCAAGCACGTTTGATTATGACAAGCAAGACCTATTCTTGCCATATCACAATAAAGACTATCTACAGAAATCTAACTACATTGCTTGTTCAAAGGCTGCTACCGAACGCCAGCGCGTTACGAGTCGCTCATACCCACGACCCGCCGTCTCTCCGTCACCATTACCAAGTCCTTGAATGGAACTGAGGACATCCTCAATAGAAGTATCTGCTGTAAGACCATCTTCACCTTTTTCAATCAACGATCTTTCCAGATATACAGCCAATCCGCCGTAATCGAGTTCGAGAAATGATTGCGAATGAAACATGTCTAGCCATTGAGAAAGATTTTCAATCTCTTCCTCAACCGGTCCGACACCAAATGCGCCCCGAACAGCCGTGTGCGCCGTCTCACAGCGCGCTTTGGCATTAGCAATGGTCGTTCGCGCAACACAAAAGGATCCTTGCTCGTCACTTCCTCGAACTCTTTCATCTGGAATAAAAAGAGAAAACCATCGAGGGGGCACAATCCAATTTTCGGTAAGGATATGTGGAACTTTCACTTCGGCAAAATCAATTCCCGATGTAAGCACCTCCTCCAAGGCCTCTGGCAAAAAGAAATGAACCGTGGGGCCAGGTAAGGAGATTTTGAAATTCTCTATGGCTGCCCAACATCGAGTTGCAGTAGACCACGGAGAAATGAATCGAGCACCTTCAATGTCAAGGACGTGAACCCCATCAGGACGCAATGCGGGAGACTCGGGCTTAATTATTCGCCGCAAAGCGAAGGCTTGCTCTTCCACTCGAGATTCCCGGACTGAATTAATGTGCGACCATCTGAGTTGGTCCGCCGGTTCAAATGCACTTATTGGTTCGTAGACCCTTAAGGACGCGACGTAGGGTGTAGGGCGCATATTCTAAAGTTCGCGTCCTTATTTACGCGCGAGGAATATAATTGCCCTCGGCAAAAGGATCGTCATCATCTCGATTATTGGAGGGATCGGCATCGCCGTGCAACTCTTTAGCGAGACGATCAAGATCCATCTCTTGCGATGAATATTTTAGATCCCGAGCGACTTTAGTTTGTTTGGCTTTTGATCGGCCGCGCCCCATAGCGAGACCTCCTTACCTATGTTGAATCAGGTGCTGTCAGTGTTTAATCAGAGGGGAAGGCTATCGTGTTCGAGGCTTGGCGACCAAAGGCGCTAACCCTGACCGCTTAAAAAGGCAGTCTTTGAGCGCCATGATACCTGCCAACTGAAGGAAAAGACTCAAACCCATGCTGGGAATACGAAATCGGTGGTCCCCGAAGAATCCAAGACAAATCAACCATTCGAACAACACAGGCACACCCGACAAGGTTGCCATCCGTCTCTCCAACCCATCCAAACGCCACATCCAGCGAAAACCCCAGAGTAAGAACGCTAAACCACCGAAGAGCCAGAGGTACGAGACGAGTTTGCCAAACCAACCCTCAACGAGGGAGCGACCGGCAGCGGTCGACTCAATACCTACAACGGGATCTATCTTCAGCCAAGGGTTTCGAGCCATCGTTCCATTCCTTAACGGTCCTGACCAAGGCGACCAATAATAAACAGACTTGTTTGCAAGCAATTTTAGGGATTTCAGCGGGTGATTCACATACCAACCAAGTACGCACTTAACGAGTTGTGAATCGGTGGCTGTAGTCGCTGGAAAAGTTGGCTTGCAAGGAACCCCTCCAGATTCTCCATAACCTCCAGTTGCCTTGTCGCCAGCCCCAATAGCCATGTTTACTCCAAGATTTTTGGAGAGCACAGCTTCGTTATTTGCTTCCAGATTTCTCAACACCAAGCCCATGGGCAGAATCAACATCATCAATTATCCAAAAATGAGAACGGTAATCAGGTTTTTCCTCAGGCCCTGATAAATACCCCATATAACAAATATAAATATTCCGATTAAGAGATTTCGCGGCTGCATAAATCCTGAAAGAGATTGAACTAATCCGACCAAAATAATCGTCTTCATCAATGAATTCGAATTACCATTAATTTGAAATCGAACAATCAGGGCTATCGAGACCAACATGCAAGAAGCAGTCAGGCTTTCATATCCGATAACCATCGAACTCAATGAGAGCGTTGGATTCAGACCTAAAATAAGTGCGGTTGGAATCGCCATCTTCTTTAGCCGTGTTTGTCTAAGCATTTCCACAAAAAAAGCGACAGAAGCAAAATAAACGAGCGACTGAAAGATCGAAAGCAGAAGTGCCGCCTTGGATATGCTCAAATAAGCTATGAGTCTGATGACTATGGGATAACCTACTGGCCAATACGTTAGGACGGAGTTCTTGGAAAGCCAACCTTCCTTAATCAGAGCATCGGTGCCTTTTAAATAACTTTCGCCATCTGCACCGAGCCAAGCACCATCGCGTAAGGAAAATATGAGAACCATCTTAAAAACAAGAATAAATTATTTAACTAGTAGTAGATTTCTTTTTTCGCGATGATCTTTCACGATCGCCGTATTTTTGCCCCGAGTCGCCACGTGAGTGATCTCCTAACTCCTATATTTTCCATATATATCTGCTGAGAAGAGCTCATCACTCTTTGATACCACCCCAGCTATCCAAGCCCTCATTCCCCTAGCTAAGAGCGATTTCAACGCTAAATCCGCACTTTCTGGTGCAAGAACCGCAACCATGCCAATTCCGCAGTTCCATGTTTGCTCAAAATCATCCTGGACGACATCCCCGAGACTGGCCATAAAAGTAGTAG
>JANYDL010000045.1 GCA_025363635.1 Actinomycetes bacterium | reverse complement strand
CCTGATCACCTTGCGGTAGTACTTGAATTCGCCGCCTTGGTCGACCCAGTCGAAGGAAGCTTGCTTCTGGGAGAACATCGGGCACCTATTGAATTGATTCGGGACGCGCTGCGCTCTGCTGATTCAACATATGTCTATGTTCTCGATGCGGTAGTTGCCACTCTTCCCCCGATGACTGAAGAGATCGCTGAACGGGCGAGAGCCTTAGCGCTCAGCGGTCCCCCACAAGAATTTGTCGGTCTCAGTGGCGCGGTCTCTATCGCGCTACAGCCATTTTCATCCATACCGTCGCTCGAAGGTGAAGGAGTTCGATAATGAATTCTTTGGATATTTTGCTCTGGTCGGTAATGCCATATGTGGCCATCGCTTCATTTGTACTAGGGCTTATCTGGCGCTACCGCTACGATAAATTCAATTGGACAACGCGCTCTTCGCAAATTTATGAAGGCAAAATGCTCACCATCGCTGGCCCGCTTTTCCACTTGGGTCTCTTTGCAGTAATCGGCGGACATATTGTCGGCTTGCTCATACCCAAATCGTGGACCGATGCAATCGGCATCAGTCAGGAGATGTACCACGTTGGCGCGATCTCCATGGGTGGTTTCGCTGGGGTTGCAACTCTGCTGGGTATCGCCCTTCTGATCTATAGACGTCGCACAACATCCACGATTTTTGCCGAAACGACCCGTAACGATAAGACGATGTATGTTTTCCTTGTTGCCACGCTGCTAGCTGGATGCAGTGCAACTCTCTCCAGCGCCGGAGTTATTGGCACAGAACACAATTACCGAGAAACAGTCTCACCATGGGTGAGATCAATCCTTCTCTTTCGCCCGGATGGAACCTTGATGATGCAATCCCCTCTCGCTTTTCGCATCCACGCAGTCATCGGAATGTCCCTCTTCATCATCTGGCCCTTTACTCGATTGGTGCATGCGATGAGCGCTCCCATCGGTTATATGTTCCGACCGCCGATTATCTATCGCACTCGCGATGGACGTGCCAATGCTGGCAGCCGTAAAGCCAGGCCAGGATGGGAGCGTGTGAAGTATTAATCGTTGTAGTTAAGTATTAAACAAAAAGGATGTCCTACGGGATCTAGATAGACCCGAAAAGTTTCCCCTGGTTGAAACGCATGTTTTGTTGCACCCATCGCAATCGCTTTTGCCTCAGCCGAATCTAAATCAGTCACACTAAATTCAAAATGGGCTTGTTGCGGGATGGGTCCTTCCGGCCATGTCGGCGAAACGTAATTTTCTACTTTTGCGAATCCGATGATCGGCAAATCCTTCTCATCCTGAATTCGAACCCAGGTAACATCTTCGGGGTTCATTTTTCCCAGAGGCTCAACTTTTAGCCCAAGCAGTTCGGCATAAAAACGTGCAAGAGCAACAGGGTTCGGGCAATCTAGGGTTGCATGGCGATAGGATGCGATACTCAAGTAGCTAGCGCCTCTTTTATCTGATCGCCGTGATCTCGCGGGTGTCCCGAATATGTTTTTATCCAGCGAGCAATTGAGTACGGGCCCGCTTCAGTATGGACCCCGCTTCGTTCCAAATCAGATTCATTTAATCTTTTGAGAATGTCGAGTGATGCAGCACGAACAGAGAGGTAAACCGCGACGGAATTTTCAATCGGCAGTTCGGTATATCCAAGAATCGGGCTCTCGGCCCAAGCCCCTTCGTCATAGCCTTGAATGATGGTTCCGACAGGTTCGGCCACGAGTCGACGAAGTCGCGCGTACGACTGCGCTTCGCTGTCGGCGAGATGATGAATCACTTGTCTTGGCGACCAACCGCCTGGCTTGTGGATGTCGAGATGTGCCTCAGATACCGTGGCCATAATGTCAGCGGCGTATCGTGTTGAGGCTTCGTATTCTGCGGCGAGCGTTGTGATATCCATTGCGAAAGTGTAATCAGCAAGATAACAAAAAACAGTAGCCCCGAAGGGATTCGAACCCTCGTAGCTGGCTTGAGAAGCCAGAGTCCTAGGCCGCTAGACGACGGGGCCCTAGTAATGTGCGCTCGTTTGGAGCACGGTGAAGCATAAGCCCCAACGTTGCTTGCGACCAAAAGTAGGCGCCCGTCGTCACGCTTTGACGCATAAATTACATTGGAATTGCTTCGAAAACCCTTACTCCTGCTTT
>JANYDL010000095.1 GCA_025363635.1 Actinomycetes bacterium | reverse complement strand
ACTGAGTGTCATAGATCCTCCTGTTTTGATTGCCCTCTACAACCGATTTGATGTCTAGGTGGCCCATTTGTCGCGCCTCGAAAAGGCCCAGTCAGTGTCCGGAACCAATTGACAAAAACTACCGTTGGCCGGAGCCCTCACCTACCAGCATAGCGGCATTCAGAACTGCGATGTCACTATCGAGAGGGGGTGTGACGCTGCAGGACATAGTTGCAGAGCGAAATGCGGACGATCGAAATGAAAAGAAGGTATCCTGATAAGGGCTGCACCGGTGGGCGATATTTAAACGGGGGCTACAATGGATCTCTGTCCCTGAACTTTGCTGTCTCTTGGTTGGGTATGGTAAACGTCGAACATAACCGCCAAGAATTATAGAAGTTAACTTGATCAGAGTCGGCACAACGCCAATTTTTGTCCTCAGTTCCCCGTACTCTCCAGCTCCTACTACCTGGGGAGAGACTCCATGCCCTTTAAGAACTACTTCGACAGAAAATCGATTCAAGCGTCCATCGGCCTATTGACCCGGCACCCGACTTTTCTCGCAACCTACTCGAACATCTCGGAAATCTTCGAATACCTAGTTGTCCGCTTGGACACAGACGAAAGGGCGAAGCTACTCGATGACCTGCAACAATGTGGCTCTGCTAGTGATGACGCTCGAAGAGACTTGCAAGATTGCTTGCTAGGTGGAGGACATCTTCGGCACTCGGGTGCAATCTTTATTCAGGCCACCTGCAAGGGATCTGCTCTAGCTCTTGCCGCCACGCTTGAGAAGCTATGCGATTCAATCCCCGAAGGCGAATCAAGCCACTACGAGGGACTTTTGGCGGATGCGGTTGCGACCCTCCATCTCACGGGCAAAGAGGCTGAATTGATCACTCTGATTTTT
Source organism: Actinomycetes bacterium (assembly GCA_025363635.1). GTDB lineage: Bacteria > Actinomycetota > Actinomycetes > Nanopelagicales > Nanopelagicaceae > QYPT01. The sequence continues at coordinate 1,335 of JANYDL010000095.1, read as the reverse complement.
ATGCGATCCCAGCAACTTGGAGTATTTGAAGTTGCGTTTGGTGCAGCCGCCATCTGGGATCTTAAGCACTTCGAAAACTACCTGCCGGGACTCGTCGACGTTTCTAGAGCTGACGCTCGTCGGATGTTGCGACCCACTGCCCCTTTACTTCGAATGGGATTGGTGGTTAAGGAGGACGTCAATTCGATACTCACGCTCCATGAAGACTTTGAGGCATTCCTCAATGGCGTATCGGAGTCAGAGAGTTTTTTGTCGGCTATGTTTGAAGTACTGCCGCCAGCCGGCGCCCGGAATCGCCCCGTCAACGTCTCTGACAATCAATGGGATCTGATGGTGCGCCTGCTAAGTGGGGCTGCGAAGGCTAACCTGCTGCTCTACGGCAGCCCTGGGACCGGAAAAACGAGCTTGGCACGCAGCCTCGCCGCGGAGGTCGGAGCCTCGGTCGTTAGTATCAAGAGTGATTCGGGGGCCGATGGATCGGACAGGGTCAAGAATCTACAGTGTGCCCTTCGCATAGTTGAGACGTCCGACAGTCCCATGATCATCCTTGTGGACGAGGCGGATAAACTGCTGTGCACGCGCAAATCGTGGATCTTGCACGGAGACAAAAGCGATAAAGGTTGGTTGAACAAAACGTTGGAGAGAAGCACAGCTCGTGTGATTTGGATCACTAACGAGGTGCGGGGTATTGAATCGTCAACCATGAGGCGTTTTGCCTTCAGCCTTGAGTTTAAGGATCATACCGCTCGCCAGAGGCGGAGTATTTGGGCGTCGGTTTTAAAGGCTGTTCCAGAAGCCAATGACTTTGTAGACCAAGAGTCCGTCATGCAGTTCACTCGTAGATTTCACCTTCAGCCAGGTCATATAGCGGACAGTGTGCGGCAGGTTGCCCTGCTGAATCTCCCTGCCGAAAAGTCTCGGGAAGCTCTTGAACTCTGCCTGACGAGTCATCATGAGAGGCTGCATGGGGAGCCTGAGGCTAAGTCGGCTGGAGGCTCGGGCGACGCGCCGGTTGTTGCACTAGATGGGTTGAACGCAGATCAGGATTTGAATGAGATTCTGGCAACCCTGCGCGACTTTGACGGCTATCTGACCAGTGGAGGTAAAGACCGCGGGGTGCGCAATCTCAATCTGCTTCTGTCCGGTCCACCGGGAACAGGAAAAACAGAGTTTGCAAGATATGTCGCAAACTTCTTGCAGAAGGATTTGACCGCGAAGACTGGCGCCGATTTCATGAGCAAATGGGTGGGCGAGACCGAGAAGAACATTGCTCGCGCGTTTGCCGAAGCGGAAGAAGATCAATCGATTCTCTTTATTGACGAGGCTGATTCACTG
>JANYDL010000014.1 GCA_025363635.1 Actinomycetes bacterium | reverse complement strand
CGTGAAGTCGCAAATCCTTCGTGGGTAAATATGAAGGGTAGTTACACAACAATTTATAGAATTTTAGGAGATTTTCGAGTTATCCCTGCCCTTGCGCATGCCGCCTTTCTATTGGCGATATTTGTGCCGGCGATGATTATTGTCGTATTGGCGATATCGCTCCTATTGGATGCGACGAACGTGCGAGGAACAACTTTTATGCGCCTGATACTACTTCTCCCGGGGATAGTTTCGGGCGGAATTGCAGTTCTGATTTGGACTTCGCTCTTGGGGCCAGATATTCAATGGAATGGCAGCAATATTCGCTGGTTGATTGGCGGAATAGCTTTCACCTCAGGCGTCGGAAGTTGGATCGTGATCCAGTATGGATCGCTTCGGTCTATTTCACATGAAGTGCTTGAGGCAGCGTTGGTCGATGGTTGTAATCGATTTCAGTTGGCTGTGCGAATAAAAATTCCAATGATTAGCAGATATATCGGATACATGACAATTCTTTTGATTGCTGGCGCTATTCAAATATATTCCGAACCAACTCTTCTGATGTCGACGGGCCTCACGACCGACTGGTCATTGAGCCAAGTTGCTTATAGTTACGCATTTCGAACTGGAGATTTCGCCGGTGGCACAGCCCTCTCTCTCGACATGTTGATTCCCAACATTGTTCTCGGGATTATCTTCGTGCTAAATACTGACTTTTTGAGGCGAGGTGACAGGCATTGATAAGTCATTCTGAACAAAGAAACGCGCTTCTTATTAAATTGTCCCTATGGCTCATAACCTTCACAGTGACTCTTCCTTTTCTCTGGCTTCTTAAAAGTGCAATTCTTGACTTTCTCAATTCTCAAGACGGCGTCATTCTTATGTGGTTTAAGAATTCCGTCGTTTTTACGCTGGCAGCGCTAGCTTTCTCAGTACTTTCCAGTATTACGGCAGGTTTTGTGATGGCGATTCTCGATATTCCCTTTCGCAAAACCATGATCGTAATGACGTTGATAACCATGCTCATTCCAGCAACAGCGATGGCTATGCCTTTGTATGTTTTGGTAGATCATGTTCACCTTAATGACACGATTCTCGGTCTCATTATCGCCAGTTCTTACTATCCCTTTGGTGCATTTCTGTCCTACCTATACTTCACTTCTGCGATGCCCAGTGACCTAGTGGGAATGGGAAGAATCGATGGATTAGGAGATGTGGGACTTTTTTATCATTTAGGAGTACCGCTATCGAAGTCACTCTGGTCTATCGTTACTTTCTTTTCGTTTATTAATCTTTGGAACAGTTATCAGTTACCAAAAGTTCTACTCAATGCTCCGGAACATTCGACATTGCCCATGGGGTTAGAGCTTTTATTCGGCAAAGGAACCGCAACAATTGGAATCTTAATGTTGATTCCGGCGATAGCGCTTTATTTACTTTCCCAACGTTCTATCGAACGTGGGATTTTTAGTGGGGCAGTGAAAGGTTGATTCTGTCGCTCTAAAGACCGGGAAAAACCGAACTTAGCGCGGAGATGATTGTTGAGACCGCGATGGCAAGTAGGAGTAATCCGAAAATACGAGTGACTACCATTAAACCTTGGTCACCCAGAACTCGTGCGATCGGCGCGGCGGTCAATAGAAGCAAACCTGTTAATAAAGAAAGTATGAGAATGATGACGACGTCGGCAAGTCGTACAACACCAACATCTGAATTACCAATCGCAATCACTGTAGCAATTGCGCCGGGTCCTGCCATCAGTGGAATCGCTAGTGGCACTACGGCCGCACCGTTGGGCGAGGATTCAATTGCACTACTTTTTTTGCCCATCACCATGCTCCACGCAATGGCGCCAATAATAAGGGCGCCTGCAATTCGAAAGGCATCCATTTGAATGCTGAGTAATCTCAAAATAATGTCACCTAAAAAGTATGCGATGAACAAAGTTAGGCCAGAAACAAGTGCCGTCTGAATCGCAATGATCCGTCTTTTCTCTTTCGAAACCGAACTCGTCAAGTTAAGGAACACTGGAATCGAGGTGATTGGACTGACGATTGCGAAGAGCGCAATGAGTGTGGTGACGTCGTTGCTAACTTTCATAGATATTCTTTTCTTTCTTAGTTATCTGGTTTTTACGAATAAAAATCAGTGATGAGATGGGGTGCGTCACATCTCATCATAACAATGTGTTACATAGGTCGAATTTTGTGACCTGCGGAATATTTATTGAATTCTCACTGTGATCTAGACAATATGATCAGGCAATAAATGTGATCTAGGTAATATCGCGCCTACTACGCCTCGTGTGACGGAGTCAATACTTCGTAAAGTGTCAGCACTCTTTGAATCCTATATTTCCAACTCTGGTGGTGAAAAGATTGCCTCGTCAGCAAGAGCAATAACCATGGAGAGTGGGGATTTAAAGTGAAAATAGCATCGAATTCCATACTTATGAGGAGTTTAGTTGTCGTTGTTGCCCTCGGTGTATTCACCGGAAGCGGAGCAATTGCCAACGCAGCGTCGAAGACGATCGTGTGCTACAAGGGCACATCCGTTAAGAAAGTTACCGCTGCAGCTCCTAAGTGTCCAACAGGTTGGACAACAAAGAAGCCTGTCGCCAAGCCAGTGGCAACCAAGACTGCTACAGCAACGCCAAAGCCAACCGCATCTGCAACCACGAAGCCAAGTGCTTCAACAGTGGCATTCGCGGGAACCTATAAGGGCAAGATCGCACTCGTGTGGAGCGATAGCGATGTACGTGCAACGTCAGTAACAGCAGCAGGAACAGGAACAATTGCTGGCCTAGATGAATTAACAGGAACAGGTTCGGCCGCACCACAGAACCAATGCGATGGTTTTGATGGCACAGGAATTCTTGGTGGCGGTGGAAACACACTCAAAGTGATGTTTGATTCGGCAGCGAAAGCCTGTGCTGCTGATGGAGATGCGCCAACGACCATTGCACTTACCGGCGGCGCAACAATTACCGGAGGTACTGGCAAATTCGCTGGCGCCACAGGAACTCTGAAAGTTACAGGTTCATTCAAAATAGCTTCAAAGACTGCGGGATTCACTGAGAAAGCGGATCTCACAATCACACTTACAGGCACAATCAATACAAAGTAGTACTCCAAAAATCCGGGTAATAGAAATAGAAGGAGAAAGAAATATGAAAAGATTGATCTCGAGCATTGCAATTAGTGCTCTTGCAGCAGTCGGTGTCGCAGTTGTCGGGGGACCATCTGCATATGCAGCGACCCCAACGCTTGTGCTTTCCGGCGGAAGCGCAACGCTTGGACTTGGTTCTGCCATTATTAAAGGCACAGCAAGTACCGCAGGCGCAGTTAAGTTTTCAGCGGCCGGTGTAGTTATCACTGGGTGCGAAGCGGTAGCAACCACCACAGTGACGCCATTTGTTGCTAACTGCACATGGGTTCCAAAAGCTGCGGGTGCAACTGTTCTTACCGCAACATTGACGCCAACTGATCTTGCTGGTTTCACCGTTGTTGATGCAGCACCATTCACAGTAAAAGTTGGTGTCCCAATTCAAGGTGTAGTTTCACCTATCAATATCTTCGCTGACACCGTCATCGCAAGTGGATCAACTGGAGTATTGGCACCACGTTTTGGCGTGAGCTGCGCAGTAACCAGCCAGTACATCGTTGGACAGACAATTGTCTTCCGGGTATATGCCAACAATGAGCAACTCGGCGGAGCGGTAATGGATTCATCTAACACTGCTAAGGCTTACATCGAAGTTGCTGGCGTGGCAGATCCAATCCAAATGTCGTATGGCAATCACAGTGGAGTTTCCTTTTGGACCGGCGTACTCGCAACAGGTGCTGCTCCAAAGTACAGCACCCTGGGAGTCATCAACTACAAGGTGACGATGATTGCTAAGGATCAGGACACCATGAAGGTTCCTGCAACTAAGTTGGTTCGCAAAAAGGTAGACGGCAAGACGCTAATGGTGGATGGCCGTCCAGTTTACGAGCGAGTTAGCTACTTCAAGACAGTAAACGTCAGCCCAGCTCTAAAAGGTGCTGTAGGAACATTGCAACCAAGTTGGACTGCAAGTTCTCTGCTTACCTTGTTCGCGGTACCAACCGCATAATGTAGAAATACTTCGACGGTCTTGAGGTCCGAGTAACCGGATCGAGTTAGATTTCTAGCTCGGATCTCAAGATCCTAGGAAGACCATGCCAAAAGGCAGAAAATTAAATTTTAACGGAGAGTAATGAGGAAGAAATGAATAGAATTATCCCACTATCGGGAGCAAAAGGATTTGCAGTTCGCGCCATCATGGTTTCGCTCTTAGGCGCATCGGTCATTTTCCCCGCCTACGCGGCTGATACATCGACACCACTCACATTGACAGCACCGGCGGGACTCCCTGGAGTACCTGCCCTACCTTTCACGGGCGTTAAGGCAGCAGCGTTCACCGCAGCAGATGCCAATATGGCAGGGCTTGATGTATCACCTAGTCAGGGACCAGAAGGCACCCCGATCACAATCACGGGTAAGGGCTTAGCTGCAAATGCAACCCTTCCTCTGACCTGGTCAACCGCTGATGGTGCCTGGCTCGCAGAAGTTTTGCCAAATACGGTTAATTACATGGGCGTTAAATATATTAAATACCCCGTCAATATGGGAACTGTTACAACAGATGCAACAGGTGGATTCACCTTCAAGACGACGATCCCTCGCGAATTTGGCGGGATTCATGATATTTACGCAGTGAAAGATGGAGTTGCCATTGCACACGGTGGATTCCAACTTAACCCAACAATGTCCATCTCTCCCAAGAGTGGTCCAATAGGTACACCAATCACGGTGACTTATACCGGCATTGGTGCAAGCCTGTATACAGGAGCCGTGTCAGTGCTGTGGGATAACTCGTATGCTGGATTTGCTTCAGCAGTATGGACTCGAGGAACAGCCGTATTTACGATCCGTGCTTCAGGTGCTGTAGGTACTCACTACATCGCATCATCTGCCGCAATCGGTGTTCAGTACATGAACATTAAACAATCCCCAGTTCCTTTCGCCAAGGGAACCAAAGTTGCTTTCAAGATTACGAAAGATGCGGGAGCCCCCGAGTCATATATTGAGTTCCCACAAAAAGTAGATCCCACAGTTTCACAACGCACCACACTTTCTGATGTTGGGTTGGATCCAGCCACAAAGGCCGTTGCGACCCTTTCAGAGACCAGCGGCCCGATCGGGACCCAGGTAAAACTGAATGTCACCGGATTAACGACAACTGGCGTGCATCAAATTGTGTGGTCAACCGTGGTTGGTAACCGCGTTAACTGCACGGGAACCTGCTGGGCATATAACGGAATTCCAATGGGTACCGTTACACCTACCGCAGGTGCAATCAGCCAAGATGTCACCATCCCTGACAATCTAGGTGGATGGCATGTAATACAGATCAAGCAAGGTGAAGTTATCGAAGCTCAAATTCCGTTCTATGTAAAAGAAAGTATCTTCGTTTACAAAGATAAGAATGGAAAAGCTCTCAGCAACGGAATCGCTTTAGCAGACACGTCGAATCTTCCTGAAGCAAGAGATGGTTCCGGCGTCCCAACAAGGAAATTCCATGTTGGAGACGAATTTACAATTGCCATGAAGGGTGTCGGCTGGACTCAGCTTGATAACACGATGGCAGTTACATACGACAATAGTTACATTGGATATGGCTGTGGCTTCAATTCCAATGGTTATATGGTCGTGCATCTAGTCGCTACTGGAGCGCCAGGAACCCACATCATCGACCTTCATCCCGTCTTGTATGTATTCCAACCTTCCTATGCGAATACGCCTTACGGAGCGCTACCAGTGCTCGCATACCAAAATGACATCCCTGGTTTAGCTTTGGGATATCAACCACCAGCAGTTCACTTTGCGATCACTATCGTCAAGTAGATAGCCCGCAAAACAAGTACTCACTAAAGCCTCGCCTCTCGTCCCCCGAGCGGCGAGGCTTTAGTTTTTTCTCAGAACGAGAAATCTATGCAGGCGGATTGATAACTTTTGAATCTTCGCCTCGAGCAGGTAGCCACCAATTCCATTTTCCAAGAAGTACCATCGCGCTAGGGAGAAGGAGCCCTCGAATAATTGTCGCGTCGATCAATATTCCTACCGCAAGTCCAATTCCAAGTTGTTGCAGACCAGCAAAATGTCCAAACACGAATCCACCAAGTGCGCCGACCAGGATAATTGCGGCTGCACTTACGACGCCACCTGTCTCGGATAAGCCTTCGACAATCGCCGCATCGTTGGAAGCGCCTTTATTCCACGCCTCACGCATTCGCGAGACCATGAATACTTCGTAATCCATCGAAAGACCGAAGAGCACAGCGAAGAGAAAGACGAGTACCCATGCTTCAATTTGGTCGAGTCGATAAGTACCAAGGATTGCTGAACCTATGCCATGACGAAAAACTAGCACCAAAGCAGAATAAGCGACGGTTATCGAAATCAGATCCATCAGGATTGCTTTTAAAGGAAGTACTACCGATCGGAAGGCGCGCAGCAGAAGTAGATATGCCAGGAGAAGAACGCACACGACGATCCATGGGAATGAAGTGAAGATTCTATGGAGAAGATCTGCTCCTTGCGCCGGTTCGCCGCCAAGGTAAAGTTTTGAATCGACTCCAAAATTTATTTTTGCGAGGTATCTATGGCGTAATTCTTTAACTAAATTTTGAGAAGCGATTGCTCCTAAATCGCTTTTCCCGATCACAAAAATCCTTAGGTACTGACCCGACTTATCTACGTAAGGATCTTTTTCTCCTGTAGCAACTGTCAGCACTTCGGAATTTTTGCTTATCGCTGTTGCCAATGCGAAACGCGCGGCACGTACCTTCTGTGTTTTGGCTAGATCAGGGGCTCCTAGGTCAATCAATATTTGGTGGGGGGATATCACACCTGGACCAGCTTTATCAGTAGCAATTGCAAGCGCTTTCGCAGAGTCAAGATATGGAGGAATCGACGTTAGCGAACTTGGCGTGACGAGGAGTCCAAGAACCGCGGAGGCAATGAGCGCAAGTGAAGCAAACGAGGCCAGAAATACACTTAATGGACGACGAAGGACGAAAGTGGCGATAATTCCCCAAAGACCCAAAGAGTTTTCGCGTTTAGTGAGCATTCCACGGAAGAAATGCGGCGATACTCCTTCACTCCCAAGGAAAGAAAGTAGTGCAGGTTGGAGGGTGAGAGCAGCAAGGACCGATGACGCAGGCACTACTAGGCCGGCTAATCCCAGAGATCGAACAAAGGGAACGGGAACGAAAAGCAAAATCGCTAGCCCAACAGCAACGCACGTGCCAGAGAGTAGCACTGTCCTACCAGCGGTCTCCATCGTGGCGACGACTGCAGATTCGACATGTTCGTTGCCGTCTATATTTGCATTGCGATGATTGAGAAGTTCTCGTCGAAATCGATGGACAATCAAAAGGGAGTAATCAATTGCTAACCCAAGTCCAATGAGTTCGACAATATTTGGGATATATAAAACCATAAGAAATTTTTGAGCCAGAAGAAAGACTATTCCCAGAGCAAAGGTGATTGTTGCTCCAGCAAAGATGAATGGAACGAGTACTGCCCATGAAAATCCAAGCATCAGAATAAGCAGGATGAGTGCAAGTACGCCCGCTGTCAGCTGACCCCGGTGAAGATCTTGAGCCAAGATAGGTGTCACGTCACGATAAATGGCAGGGGGTCCCGTTACGAGAGCTTGAGTAAGACCTTGAGCAACGAGCGCCTTGCGCAGCGAATCGGTATGTGAGGAGGCTTGTGTCAACGTCAATGAAGTGGCGATGCTGGCAAAGAGCACTCCTCCCAGTGCCCGTTGTTGTGTCACTTTTGCGGTGGGTACCACTTTTGTGGCCAAGACTATTTCTGATTTATATCTTTCTACTTCGGCCTTTGTTGCATTCTTAAATTTAAAGAAGACGGTAAATGTTCCTTCTCCGTTCTCTCCAAACTTTTGAGAAAGTAGGAGGTTTGCCTTGTCAGATTCACTTCCGGGCACTCCAAGTGAGGTTGTCAAATGGTCATTGAGTTGCGCGGCCGCAAATGATCCGAGAAGCGCCAAGACAAGCCAAGTTAAGACGACGGCAATTCGGTGTCGAACTACCGTCCTCGTCCAACTTTCCAACATTGAGTCAGTCTAACGAGATACTCGAATGTGGCTCACATTTTCTTACCAGGCGTAGTCCTCTGGCGAAGTTTTGTAGCCAGGGAATATCTCATTGAGGTCACTCAGAATCTTTTCATCTAATGCTATTTCCAAAGCTCTCAACGCCGAATCGAGTTGGTCTTGAGTTCTTGGACCAATGATCGTTGCGGATACAGCAGGCTGCGCGAGTAGCCATGCTAGTGCGATATCTCCAGGTGGCGTCTGAATAGAAGCGCAATAATCTTCATACGCTTGGATTTGCGGGCGCATTTTTTCTACTGCTTCTTGAGATCTTCCTTCGAGTCGACGCCTTCCTTCCTTATCTTTCGCAAGCACTCCGCCGAGCAAGCCGCCGTGGAGTGGAGACCAAGGAAGAATTCCAATTCCGTAATGCAAAGCCGCTGGAATAACTTCTCTTTCTATATCGCGAGTCACCAGGTTATAGATTGATTGTTCTGAAATAAGACCAGTGAAATTTCTTTTCTCAGCTTCTCCCTGTGCCTGGGCTAGATGCCAACCACCGAAATTGCTGCTGCCGACGTAGAGAATCTTGCCTTGTGCAACGAGAACTTCCATTGCTTGCCAAACTTCTTGCCATGGCACGTTTCGATCAATGTGGTGCATTTGATAGAGATCAATGTAATCAGTTTGAAGTCTTTTTAGGCTGGCATCGACGGCACGTCGAATGTTGAGTGCAGATACGCCCTTGTTGTTTGGCCAGGAATCTGTTTCTCCATAAAGTTTCGTAGCTAACACGACTTTCTCACGTCGCGCACCGCCTTGAGCAAACCAACGCCCGATGATTTCCTCGGTTCGTCCAAAGTGCCCAGCCCCGCCATATCGATTGGCTGTGTCAAAGAAATTGATTTCGTGAGAAAGGGCAGAATCCATAATTGAGAAAGAATCCGCTTCCGAGGTTTCAGGACCAAAGTTCATAGTTCCTAAACAGAGTCTGCTCACAGATAGACCGGAGCGTCCTAAATTTCTGTATTTCATCCATTTTCTCCTTCATCGCGTGCGGATTTTCGTGTCAAAAAATTTTTCATGAGTTCGTACGAGGCATTCTCCACTAATTTTCTCGCTTCTGTCATGGCCTGCGTGGCACCATATTTCTCCACCAAACTCAGAGTATCGAAATCGCCGATGACGTTTTCAGCCACTCGCCCTGCGATCACGGCACACGGTTTCCCAAGTGCGGCGGCACGTGCCAAGAGAGATCCCACGACCTTCCCTTCAAAACTCGACTGATCAAAGGATCCCTCACCTGTTAGAACAATGTCACATTCTTCGAGAAACTTATCGAGATGTAGTTCGTCTGCTACTAGGTTGAATCCGTTGACGATTTTTGCACCCAGCGCCGCCATGCCACCAGCAAATCCACCTGCGGCTCCAGACCCAGCGATGGTCGATACATCGATGCCAAATTCTCTTCTGTATTTTTCACGGAGAGTTTCAAGTAGCGCTGTGAGATCCTTGATTTGATTGGGAGTTGCGCCTTTTTGTGCACCGAATATTTTTGCCGCGTCGAGAAAAAGTGTCTGAACATCGCTGGCGACGAGTACCTCTACATCCTTGTGACCCTTGTGACCCTTGTGTCCGTTTAAAGGGGCATAATGTCTAAGGAGCTCGAGGGCACTCAGCCCCCCATCAGTGGACGCTGAACCGCCCGCGCCCACAATTATTTGCGTAGCGCCCGCCTCAATGGCCGCGAGGATGAGTTCGCCGGTACCAACGGAAGAGGCGCGCATCGGGTCATTCTTTGTTGCACCGCCTACCAAAGTCAGCCCAGATGCAGATGCCATTTCAATCACGGCACGGCTTTGATCAAGCCTCCACACTGCCCTCACTTTTCCGCCGAGCGGTCCACTCACCAGCGATTCTCGATTCGATCCACCGAAAACATCGACCAGACCTTCGCCGCCATCGGCCAAGGGCAATTGAATGGTTTGCAGTCCATGTTCTTCCACGCCTCGCGCCATCGCGTTCGCCGCTTCGTTGGCGGTTAACGTTCCTTTAAATTTGTCAGGCGAGATCAGTACCAGCAACGATTTCCTTTCGCAAAACCAATAGAAGTAGAAAGCAAAACTACTACCATTTGTCTGATGACAGAGCAGTTAATGGACCCAGTGCTTGATCGAATGTTGCGACATATGGCGTGGAGCAATGAACATGTCTTAAGAAAATTAAGCGAGTTGTCAGCCGACGCCTACTCCCTAGCCGCTCCAAAGAGTGATTGGAGTATCTCCGCAATAGTCGAACATTATGTTCGTTCCGCTGGCTTTTATGCCTTTCGCCTTGGAGCCCAGATACCTGAATTCACCTTGGAAAAACCCCGCGTACCCTCGGAAGTGATTGCCTATCAAGAGATTTGCGGGGTCTACGACAATTTATTAAGACTTGAGGCTCGTGTAACACATGGTGATACAACTTTCCAGCGCGAGGGTCGAAATATTGTTCGAGCTAGATCCACGATCTTGGCTCAATCCATTTATCACGCTACGGAGCATAGAACTCAAGTAGCGGGAATACTCGTTCTTCACGGAATCAAAACCATTGACCTAGATGAGATTGATATGTGGGCGTTGGGTGATGCCGAAGGTAAAGGCGAATAAGGAATCAAGCTTCGAGACAGATGCCTAGGCAAGTTATATTGTCGGTATGACTTTGGCTGCTTTTGCTCATAGCGAGGTCCTTGCGCCCTTTTTTCTATTGGTAGGGATGCAGTTAAGAAGTGAATTCACGCACGTAAAGCAAATCTTGTTACCGACTGTTGCCGCTATTGGAGGAATGGTATTACCTGCTGCTATTTATTCTGTCATTAATCGCAACAATGAATTTTTGAGCGGATGGCCGGTGGTGATGCCAACCGATATTGCATTGATTATGGCGGTACTGCTTCTGCTCGGCAAGAAGGTCAGCATTGAACTCAAGACTTTCATGTTGGCGATAGCGGTTGCGGATGATTTATTTTCGATCATAATTTTAGGAGTAAAATATTCCGGTGCGCTCAAACCCGAGGCCGTCTTTGGGAGTATCGGTGCAGTCGCTTTAGGCGTTGCGTTCTGGAGAGCACCTCATCAAATCTGGCTAGTAAGATTTGTGAATTTCTTAGTTCTGCCCGTTTATATTTTTGCCAATGTTTATCCGGTATTCGCATACGGCTTCCCTTTGAATTCACCCTTAGGCAATTCGATCGTGCTCTCTAGGGTTGTTGGGAAGACGGTTGGAATTGTGCTCTTCACGTGGCTTGCAACGAAACTTCAAATTTCAGGCATTCCTCGCGGGCTGAAATTCTTGGATGTCCTCGCAGGGGCGCAACTGGCTGGTATGGGACTCGCTGTTTCGTTCTTGATCGCCAACCTCACCTATATAGATTCGATCGCCCTAAGAGAGGCCAAGGCTGGACTATTGCTGGCAGCTCTCCTGTCTGGAGGGATCGGGGCACTCATTTTGATAGGTTTCCGGCGAGATTAATTCCGTAAATTGCGGCGCTCAACAATTACCTCACGAAAAGCACTCGAAATATGTGGAAAGTGGAGGGGAAAAAGAGTGCACCGTAGGTTTATTACCCGATCGCAGGGTCCATGAACTTGCAGTTCACACCGTAGGTGTTCTTCTTCGATCTGCTTGCACCTACTTAGGCATACTCGCATCGAATCACGATTATCAAGTTGGGGCAAGCGGCCTGAGTTTTTCCACGAAGGCAGAGGCAATCCCGGAGGCTGATACCGATGTAGCGCAAATCAATATCAATTGCTTGCACTCGAACCCAATTTGATTTGCTTGCTGATCTTGCAGAGAACCCATCACGTGTACTTGTCAGCGCATATCTCATCTGTCGAGTTTGCGGTGAGTGGCACGGTACCGATCATCTTCCCAATCTGCATTTGGCCCGCTTGAAAAGGTAAATTGCCGTCGCCCGAGGTCCTCGTGTGGCGCACGCAGTACAGTAGGTTTCAGACTTAGCGCCCGAAGATTCGATAAGGTTAAGTATGAGTGAGAATCCCTTACGAGCTGAAATATTTGATACAGGAAATCCGAAGATTAAGTCGGCTCGCATAGTAATTCATACGTCTGCTGAGAGAATTTTTGACCTACTTGCCAATCCCAGAAAGCATCAGGATTTTGACGGTACAAAAACTATTCAGAGCAACTTAACTGGCCCGGTGCGGTTAGCGCTTGGTTCAAAATTCGGAATGCAGATGAAACTTGGAGTCAATTACAAAATATTGAATACAGTCGTCATATTTGAAGAAAATCGAAGAATCGCTTGGCGTCACTTTGGACGATGGCGTTGGATTTATGACCTTCGGCCGATAACCGCAAATCAAACAGAGGTCACGGAAACGTTTGATGGTACGACATCAATTTCTCAACTTTGGTTGAAATTTCGCAAGGCATATCCCTGGACTCAGATGGCTGTGGCAAAGAGTTTAGTAAAACTCAAAGTTCTTGCGGAAAACGGCGCGAATTCTTGACTTTGCTTATAATGTTTAGCGAGTGAGATATATGAAACGAGGGGTTTGATTCTATGGCAGAAATGCTGATTGTCTGGCTTCTTGTTCCTTTAGCTCTCCTTCTACTCTGTTTCGGAGTCGGCATGAGCATTGCCACTTTAACGAAGACTTCAAAGGAGATTGCTCAAGTTCTGGTGATTGGTTTCCTAGGAACGTCAGTAATTGGAAGCCTTTTAGTTTTAGACTCTAAACTCGCCAAATTTGTAGCACCAGTATTGGGATTTGTTGGCATTACGGGATTAATAATTGCATTGGTACGAAGAAATGGGCGTGCTAATTTTGATTCTTCGACTGCAATTGCTGGGACGCTAACCTATCTTGTTTTCAGTTTGCCTGGACTCAGTTATGGGAAGCCAACGTGGGCCGGTTGGGTTCAACTTGACGATAACTCATCATGGTACGCAATTACCTATCGTTTGATGACTTTAGGGCATTCGATTCCCAGCCCAATACTCACAACTTACGATCGCGTTATTCAGACCTATCTAGGTGGAAACCAGTTTAATTATGCTGGCTACAACGGCGGACAATTCAGTTATCCAACTGGCGCATTAATTCCTTTTGGAACGATATCCAAACTCACGGGCGTGGAACTCGCTTGGCTATTTCAACCATATCTGGCCTTTTGTGCTGGTTTGCTGAGCATGATCTACGTCCTTATCCTGAAGCGTAGAATTGTAAAAAGAATCAACTTGATACTGGGCGCTGTTCTGGCGAGTTCAGCATCTACATATTTCTCTTATGCCATGTGGGGTGGAATCAAAGAAATCGTATTAACCATCCCTATTACTTACTTTGCTTTTACTTTTTTCGCTTCTTTGGATACAAAATACAAAGTACGTCATTTCATCATTCCATTTTTTACCTTGGTTGCCCTCTATTTTATCGGTGAAAAAACTAGTTTTGCATTCATCATTCCAATTTTCGTTGTGGGAATTCTTCTCGTAGCCGAAAAAATGGGAAGATCAACCCTTTTCCTGTCATTTGGAGTAGTTGGGCTCCTCACTCTTTTTGTCATTTATTCTCTGGTTTCGAAGAACTTCTTGTACAAAATGGTGGTACCGACAATTGTTGATAATGGAAATCTCTACGGCCATCTAAATCCTCTACAGATTATGGGTATTTGGCCAAGCCGTGATTTCCGAGTGTCACCAATGTGGGCGCCGGTCACTTATTTATTTATTCTTCTCGCGTTGGCACTCTCATTCTTGGGAGTTTGGGAAGCAACCAAACGTGGGGATTGGGTGGTTCCAGTTCTAGTACTTTCGACCACCTCAGTCTTCGGCTTCTCGCGTGTTTATGCTGGTGTCTGGTTGACTGGGAAAGCAATTGCCGTTGCGTCGCCTATATTTCTCTTGGCATGTGTTTTGGGGTTGCGAGAACTTTATGGGTTTATTCATCGCTTCCCCCGGATGAATCAACAAGGTGCAAAGGTTGCGACCTTGACGTTTGTACTTTCAATATCTGGCGGGGTAATTCTTTCAAATTTCATGACTTATCAAAATATTTGGTTCGCACCATACTCGCAAATAGACGAACTCCGAAGTATTGGTCACAAATTCGCCGGCCAAGGTCCCACGCTCATGACTGAATATTCTCCATATGGCGCCAGATATTTATTGCGCGAAATTGGCGCCGAGGCTGCCGGCGAATTACGTGTCCATGTTATTCCGATGCGGGATGGAAACCAGGTTCCTAAAGGTGCCGCGGCAGATATCGATATGTTTGATAGCACCACTATCGACTATTTTAATTTGCTCGTTTTAAGAAGCGCCGCTGCAGCAAGTAGACCGCCATTGAACTATTCGCTGGCATGGTCAGGTAGCCATTACGAAGTTTGGAAACGGAATCGCATCAACTTGCACGTCAAGCGGACACTTGCTCTTGGAAATAACTATTCTGCAGGTAGTACACCAACTTGCGATCAGGTAGGGACTTTCTTAGCTGGTCGTTTGCCTAGCGAAAAGGTGTTTACCGCGATTCGAAGTCGTACGTACTTGATTCCCTTAGGTGACGGAGATTTGCCCGTGGGGTGGACGCCCAGCGCGGTAATTTTTGGCGGAGTGAACTTTCAAAATGGTGGAGCGATTTCCCGTAACTTTTCAGTTGAGACCGAGAGTGACTACAGTGTCTGGCTCGCAGGCTCTTATCCTGGAGCGCTCAAAGTGCTCGTGGATGGAAACCAAATTTTCTTAGGCAAATCGTTATTTGAAGGAAATGCTGCGCTCTCAAATCCGTTGGGAAAGGTTCTTTTAACTCCTGGGAGCCATCTAATAACGATAATTTACAAGATGCCGTTCTTCCAGGCTGGCGCTCAAGTGCATTCGAGTTTTGGTCCGATTCTTCTGACATCACAAACGGCAGCACAAACGCAAGTTCAAACTGTCTCGAAAATACAAGTGCCCGATCTCTGCAAGCAAAACTTGGACTGGATTGCAATAGCGCGATAGCCCAATAAAATTGGTCCGGCTTGCCTCACATAGCAGGCTAATGTTGGTTGAAGATTAGAGGGGTGAGTTAGTGCTGATCAAGATTTTGAAGTCTTACTTGATGCCGTATAAACGTATCGTTCTCCTGATATTGACTCTGCTATTGATCCAGTCAATTGCGAATCTTTACCTACCAACGTTAAACGCCGACCTAATAAACACTGGCGTGGCGAAGGGAGATATCTCATATATTTGGAAAATCGGCGCAATCATGTTTGCTGCTTCCGTTCTCGTCATGGGATCTTCAATATTTCTGGTTTATCTGAGCTCTAAAGTTTCGATGGCATTTGGACGAGATTTGCGCCACGGGGTTTTTGCTGCAGTTGAAGGATTTTCTGCACGAGAACTCAATTTATTTGGGGCGCCTTCTTTAATCACGCGTAACACCAATGACGTTCAGCAAGTGCAAATGGTCCTCTTCATGGGACTGACCATGATGCTTAGCGCACCGATAACGGGAATCGGCGCACTCATTCTTGCGATAAAGACAAATCTCAAACTTTCAAGTCTTCTTCTTGTCGCAGTGCCAGTTATGACTCTGCTCATTTGGGTTTTGCTCCGAAGGATTGTGCCGCTGTTTCGTATTATGCAAGTCAAAATCGACCGAATAAATCTTGTTTTGCGAGAACAAATATCAGGGGTCCGCGTTATTCGAGCCTTTGTAAGAACAGGGCACGAGCAAGAACGCTTTGCCGATGCAAGTTCGGCTCTTATGGAGACAAGTCTAAGTGTCACTCGCACTTTTGCCATTATGTTTCCCTCCCTTATGTTGATTTTGAATCTCTCGAGCGTGGCGGTTATTTGGTTTGGTGGAAAACTTGTTGACTCAGGACAAATGCCGATAGGTAACCTCACCGCGTTCTTGGCATACATCATGCAAATTCTTTCAAGCGTGTTGATGGCGGTCATGATGTCATTAATGATTCCGCGAGCGGCTGCCAGCGCCGATCGCATTCAAGAAGTGTTGACCATACCTTCATCGATTGTTGAGACCTCTTCTCCACAAAGCCCTCAGGAGTCACGAGGAATGCTTGAATTCAAAGAGGTTGAATTTCGATACCCGGGAGCTGAACAACCCGTTCTGTCGCGGGTGTCTTTTATCGCCGAGCCTGGAAAGACAACGGCTATTGTGGGAAGTACGGGCAGCGGTAAAAGCACGCTTCTCAATTTGATTCCGCGATTTATTGATGTAACGGCGGGTAGTGTTTTGCTCGACGGAATAGACGTTCGGGAGCAAGGGCTGGAACAGATTTGGAAAGTAATCGGATGGGTACCGCAACGTTCATTCCTCTTCGGCGGGACGATCGCCGAAAATTTACGTTACGGTGACCCCGAGGCAAGTGATAGTCACTTATGGGATGCTCTTGCCATTGCGCAAGCCAAGGATTTCGTCGATGAACTTTCAGAAAAACTTGAATCTCCAGTTTCTCAAGGTGGTACAAATTTTTCGGGAGGTCAGAGACAGCGGATTGCAATTGCTCGCGCGATCGTTCGAAATCCCAAGATTTACATTCTTGACGACAGTTTATCGGCCTTAGATTTTGCTACTGATGCTCGATTGAGAGCGTCCTTGGCACTCAAAACAGCGAATGCAACGGTGCTAATTGTCGCGCAGCGAGTCACCACAATATTGGGTGCTGATCAAATCGTTGTCCTTGACCAAGGGGAAGTAGTTGGAAAAGGAACGCACCTTGAACTCATGGAAACATGCTTGACGTATAAAGAAATTGTTTTGTCGCAACTTACGCCTGAAGAGGCAGCATGAGTAGTTCGACTCCTAAAGCTGCCTCCTCGGGTATGGGTGCACCCCGAGGGCCAATGGCAGGAATGTTCGGGCCGCCTCCTGCTAAATCAAAAGACTTCAAGGGAACGCTCAAGCGCTTACTTAATGAGTTAGGAGTAGAACGCAAGACACTTGTCTTGGTTCTAGGTCTCATCAGCACCAGCGTCGCGGTCGGAGCCTTCGGGCCACGCATTCTGGGTCGTGCCACGAACTACGTTTTTTACGGGTTTCTAGGCCGCAGAATTCCAGCTGATCTTTCCAAAGCGCAGGCTGTCGCTAACCTGCGCAAGCAAGGTCAAGAACAGATGGCGGCAATGCTGGAGAAGAGTTCTGTGGTACCAGGAACTGGAATAGATTTCTCCGCAATTTCTCGTCTCTTATTGCTAGCGATTCTCCTATATGGCATTTCATCTTTCTTTATGTGGCTGCAGGGATACTTGATGGCAGGGGTAACGCAAAGAACTGTTTATCGATTACGTCAAAGCGCGGAAGAAAAAATTGGTCGTCTCCCGTTGAGCTTTTTTGACACTCAATCACGTGGTGACCTGTTGAGCCGAGTCACGAACGATGTAGATAACATTTCTAACTCATTACAGCAAGGTCTTTCTCAGATTCTCAATTCCCTTCTCACTATTATTTCTGTCTTGCTGATGATGGTCTGGATTAGCCCGGTATTAGCCCTTGTTTCCCTCGTCGCCATCCCTTTAAGCGCTTTCTTCTCCGTGCGAATTGCCAAACGCTCTCAGCGTGAATTTATCTCGCAATGGGATTGGACTGGAAAATTGAATGGCCATGTTGAAGAAATGCATACCGGACATTCACTTATCAAAGTATTTGGCCGCAGGGATCGAGCGATTAATGAGTTTGAATTTCTTAATGAGAAGCTCTATGAGTCCAGCTTCAAAGCTCAATTCATGTCGGGACTCATTCAACCCTCCACCGCTTTGATTTCGAACTTAATTTACGTAGCGATTGCAGTATTGGGAGGATATCGAGTTGCTACAGGGACGATGACACTTGGCGATGTCCAAGCATTTATTCAATATTCTCGTCAGTTCGGAATGCCTCTTGCTCAAATTGCTGGCTTGATGAATACCGTGCAATCGGGGGTTGCTTCCGCAGAGAGACTTTTCTTGCTTCTGGATGCACAAGAAGAAACGCCGGATTCTGTCCAGGCTCGCCCAACGGGACGTGCTCGAGGCGATATTGATTTTGCCGATGTCTCCTTCAGATATAAGGAAGATCAGCCACTTATCGAGAATTTTTCTTTGCAGGTTAAATCAGGTGAGACGATCGCTATCGTAGGACCGACAGGAGCAGGAAAGACAACTCTGGTTAATCTCATCATGCGTTTCTATGAAATTGACTCCGGCCGCATAACACTTGATGGCGTTGATATCCGTGATTTCACCCGAGATGATTTGAGAAGACAATTCGGAATGGTGCTCCAGGACACTTGGCTCTTTAGTGGATCCATGTCAGAAAATATCGCCTTCGGAAGTCTAGATGCCACCGAGGAGGATGTAGTAGCCGCCGCAAAAGCAGCAAATCTTGATCACTTCCTTCGATCCTTGCCGGACGGCTATGACTCTTTACTTACCGATGAAAATTCGACGGTATCCAACGGGGAACGTCAGCTTCTCACGATCGCACGTGCCTTTATTGCTGATCCTGCGATTTTGATTCTTGATGAAGCGACAAGTTCAGTGGACACACGTACCGAAATACTGGTTCAGGCAGCAATGGCGAAGTTGCGTTCGGGTCGAACCAGTTTTGTGATCGCTCACCGACTTTCCACGATTAGGGGAGCCGATTCAATTCTTGTTATGGAAAAGGGTCAACTCGTTGAGCAGGGAAGTCATGATGAATTAATGGCCAAGAAAGGCCATTACTTCACGTTGTATGCAAGCCAATTCACGCAAGCGCTGCAGTAATGGCAGCAGTGTGAGCCGGCGACGAACCACAACAAGATCCCACAATATTTACTCCCAACATCTTCATTTCTTGAGCGAATTCAGCCATTTCTTCGGGAGAACCTTGGTAAATGAATTCATCACCAACGAGGACCGGCAATCCAGCATTTGATTGCGTGATGATGAAAACGCCCTCTTGTCGTCCTTCCACCATTTGAACTGCAATCAACCGCATTTCATCCATTCCTCGACCGCAGTTCGCGCCAATAATTCTCACACCGAGGCTAGAAAGGAATTGCACTGCTTGTGCTGGCTTCACACCCATCATCGTTCTTAAATTAGTGTCAAAACTTAAGGTTGCGATGATAGGCATATCTTCGGCGATACTCTGAACTGCTCGAACTGCGGCTTCCACCTCGCCTAAATCACTCATCGTTTCGATCAAAATTGCGTCAACGCCGCCCGCAACGAGTGCACCTATTTGTTCTGCGAAAAGTTCTTTTGCGCTTTCCGGAGTCATAGTTCCCATAGGTTCCATCAAATCACCTGATGGCCCAACATCTCCCATGACATAAGTCCCCGGATGACGGTCTGCAACTTTTCGCGCGATCTCAGCACCTGCTTTGTTGAGATCAAAAAGACGAGATTCAAGACCATGCATTGCAAGGCGACCCCGTGTCCCGCCAAAAGTATTTGTCGTTATGAGTCGAGCGCCTGCTGATGCATATTCTTCGAGAATCGCTTCAATTTCTTCCGGGCGATCCACGTTCCATAATTCTGGTGCCCCGCCATCTGTGAGACCGCGTGTTTGTAACATCGTCCCCATAGCGCCATCGGAAACGAGAACAGTTTTTTCTAAGACCTCATAGATTGACAAATTTTCTCCTCTGACAAAAGAGTTTGGCTACTTAGCCAAGATGTACCGACCAGCTTGGCGCATTGCAAAACTAATCTCCTCGGGGCTAAATTCTCTTGATCCCTTAGTCGCGATCGAACTTGGTGCTTCCGGGTGCACCTCCACGCTGACGTTTTCCATGCCTGCGATGCCCATAAGACTTTTGGTCACTGATTGAGCGCAGTGGTCACATGTAAGCCCAGTCGCTTTCCAATTTTGATCCATTGTGTAACTCACATTCTCCCTAAAAATAAATCCTTGACGATGGCCACTAGCGTACCCGCCTGAGTCTCGGAGCCCTAAATAATGACTACGCGAAAAGTTTGCAAGGTAGGATCGGTCGCATAAGCGATTCTGACACCATCTTTTCGTGCCCGTTGGAGTCCATTCACGATCTGAGCCGTAATGACTTCCCCGGGAGCTAGCACAGCCACTCCCGGAGGATATGGCGCAATAAGATCTGCGCTCAGTCGTCCATTAGCGTGATCCGCACTAACAATTTCGCTTTGCGCAAAGAAGGCCTCTCTCATCGAGATTCCTCGTAGGGGAGAGATTGACCAACTCAGGGCCGTACCGCTTTCGCGAGGAGCACCAATGTGCTCCTTCAACACAGGAATAAGTGCTTCTTTCAACCCACGGAATGCCGCTGCGTCATCAGCCAGTGTGGCTAGGAATACGACAGTATCGCGATCTGCCATTTCCACTCGAATGCCATTCGCAATCAGATCTTTTTCAATAGCGATTCCATCAGCGCCCAGTGCATTCGCCCGAAGTACGAGTTTGGTTGGGTCGAATCTTTGGTGCGCAAAGTCAGAAGGCTTGAGCAGCACATTCTCACCAAATTCTGAGATCAAACTTTCACGAAATTCTGAAACGTTCTGAAGTAGTTGTTCGAGAAGTTCTCCACCTCTTGCTTGGAGCAGAGCCCGCACTCCATCAATAGAAGCCAGTGGCGCTCCTGCGGGAGAGGTTGTATGAGTAGATTCAAATCCTTGCTCGAGTTTTGCCACTTCAAGGAATTGCGAATTCGCAATAGCAAGCGCCGAAGCGCTGTAACCCGGGAGCGCTTTGTGAACGCTCGTGACAAAGGCATCAGCACCAAGTTGAAGTGGATGCGAGGGCAGCGCTTTGTGAAATCCGAAATGGCCTCCCCAGGCGGCATCGACGATTACAGGTATACCGGCGCGATGTGCTCGCTCAACAAGTCGAGACAGATCTGAGAGCGTGCCGAGATATCCGGGTTCAGTCAGTAATAATGCGATGGGATTTTCAGCGAGCGCTCTCTCCAGTTCGTGAAGCGGTATTCCCGTGGGTACTCCTGTTTTTTTATCGATCTCGGGCGTGAGCCAGATGGGTTCTAATCCAGCAAGAACGAGCGCGGTTAATAGCGAGCGATGAGAATTTCTACTTAGTGCAACTTTGTCTCCAGGCTTGCCTAAGGAGAAAACGAGCGCTTGATTTGCGTGAGTTGAGCCCCCAGTGGAAAAGCGTGCCCAAGTACCGCCCCATAATTGAGCTGCCAACGATTCAGCGTCGCGTAAAACTCCCCGTGTGAGTTTGATTTCGTCAAGTCCTCCAAATAATGGGATATCGACGTCAACCACCGCGCCAAGATCGGGATCCAGCAGCGATGCTCTCTGCTTGTGCCCAGGAATAGTAAAGGGAAGATGTCGGCTCTGAAGATATGTTAGATAAGCATCAAGTAGCGGGGCGTTCTTTCGAAGGGAAGGGCGCACGGTATTGACTCCCATTCACTCAAAGATCAATGGCTACAAAGCGTTCTAGTGATTTGCAATGTTATATCCTCAATTATGGCAAAAAAATGGAGCGCTGTGTTCATTTGGGCACTCGCGCTCGCGATATCTAGCTCCGTGCTGGAGACCGCTTCGGCAAATGCGGCAATAGTCAAGACCGGCGGGCCTTGTCTTAAAGTCGGAAGCAAATCCGGAACATTTGTTTGCGTATCCCTCAACTCAAAACTTGTATGGCAGCTTTCGAAGAAAACGCAAGTGATAACCTTCATTCTCCCCTCTCAAGTGAGCGTCACAGTTCAGTCCGTATTATTTACAGCAGCAAGTTCTTCCAAGTTAAAGGTTGTGTCGACGAGCAAATCCCCTGAAGTATGCTCCACAGTTGGCTCAAAGATTATCTTGACAGGACAGATAGGCAATTGCTCATTGCTCTTTAGCCAGACGGGAGACGGTAATTATTTAGCGGCTTCGCCAGTTTCTGCGAAATTGCTGGTCTTAGGTTTAAATCAGATAAATTTTCACTTGCCTGGAGCCTTACTACTTAGCCAAGGCACTTATCTGCTTGACGGTACCAGTTGGTCCGGTATGCCTATCACATACAAGACCTCGTCGAATGGAATATGCAGCCTTCTTGGAAATGTGCTGACTTTAATTTCATCAGGCAAGTGCACTGTTTCGGCGATGCAGACGGGATCAGATTTGTATCTCGCAGCAACAGAGGTTATTCGCACCGTAGAAATTTCAGCAGCTCGTGTGACTGCAGATGTGGCAGATATCTATTCTGGCTATCAGATCAAACCAATCTATGTCGTTCCCTCAGATGGAGAGGATCATTCTTACGACATCAATGGGGTAATCGCGAATGTTTTAAGCGCCGGCACGCAGTATTTGAAGGAAGAACTGGGGCTGACATTTCAAATTGACTCTACTTCTTCCGGATACGACGTGACATATTTCCGCTCAAGTAAGCCAACGGATTATTTTCTCAACAACACGGGCGCTTATACCGAACTCATGAAAGAAATTGGCTTTCTCGACACCCCAAGCCTTAATCGCAAGGATTTTGTTTTCTTCGTTGATACGAAAACAATTGTTGGTCCGAATTATTGCGGTGAGGCTTCAATGCCTGGCAACTCGGCGGTCGTCGCCATAGGGCTGGAAGAGTGTGGGAAGAAGACTCCATTCTTTGATAATTACGCAAGCCAAACTTGGGTGCACGAGGTTCTTCATAATCTGGGAGTACCGCATGTTCCGGCATCGTGTGACTTGATGTTTAGCGGTCAAAGTGCCGATGGTGTGCCATGTCCTTCAACTCAAAGACTGACCATCGATATTAACCGTACGATGTATGTGGGCGCGAATGTTTCTGGACAAGATATCTTGAAATTGAGGGTTTGGAATTCTTACACGGATAATCAAGATTTATTTGCGGATTGTTGGTTGAGTACTGTAAACGGCGTACCTCGTTCTGATGGGTATAAATACGCTGTATGTCCTACCGGTACATCGGCGATCGGTCCTTTTTCTTACTGCTGGAAGAAAATTAATTCAGTCGCACTTGAAGAACAGGTCAACGGAGTATGGACTTCACTCGGGACCGGAAATTTTTGGAATACGCCATGGGGCCTTCGAGTAAATTGGCAATGTGATGATCCTGCAAATGTGGCGCCTTGGAAATCAATTACTGTAACTACCCCAGGTCTGAGACATTATCGATGGATTGTAGATGGAACCGTGGCAGAGGAATTTAATGTGATCTGGCAGAATTAAAGGTGACTGTCGAAGAGATTCAACCGATTAGAATGATGATGTGAGCACCCAAGAGCAACGGTTACCGCCATTGGTGAGAAGAATGCTTTTGGGAATTACACTCAGCGCATTGGGAAACGGGCTTGTACTCCCCTTTGCATTCGTTTACCTTCACTCAATACGAGGATTCTCAACGCAAATGGCTGGGGTTATATTTAGTTATACAGCGATCGTCTCGTTGGTGGTTGCGCCACTGCTTGGGTCTTTGATTGATAAGTGGGGACCGAAACCGGTCCTGATGGTCACGCTGATTATTTCCGGTTTGGGGTACGCCGCTTTATCCCAGATTAGAAGTGTCCGCGATGCATTCCTAATTCTGACAATTTGTGCCGTGGGGCAGTCTGGAATGTGGCCAAGCCAAGGAGCGCTAAATACCGAACTAACGCCAGTCCACTTACGTGAACGAATCTATGGATCGCAATTTGCTCTACTTAATTTAGGACTGGGTTTAGGTGGGATGGTTTCATCTCTGATCGTCTCGCTCGATAATCCTCAATCATTTGAAAGATTATATATAGGCGATGGAATTTCATATTTCATCTATTTGGGTGTGGTTGTTACCTTGCGGGAAGTGGGTCACCGGACAAAGGAAGAGCGAGTAACAAGGGCCGAATTAGAAGGAGGATGGATCGATGTCATTCGCGACAAGACCTTTGTAAAAGTGTGGTTTGTTGCGCTCTTCGGAATTTTCTTGAGCTATAGCCAACTGGAGATGGGTTTTACTTCGTTCGCAACCTCGGTTGGCCAAGTCCAACCTTCTCGACTTGCTTGGGCCTATGCGGTCAATACCTCTGTTATCGCACTATTCCAACTTTGGATTATCAAAAGATTGGAAAGACTTCCTCGACGAAAGGGATTAGCGATCGCAACACTTTTGTGGGCACTTTCATGGGGGATTCTTTCAATTGCGGGGATCTCCACGGGTTTTGCGGTACCGGCCATTATCTTGTGCCAGTTTGTCTTTGCCCTTGGAGAAATGGTCTGGTCGCCCGTGGTGCCAGCGATTGTCAATCAATTAGCGCCGGAGCATTTACGAGGACGTTACAACGCGGCCAGCACTAATACTTGGCAGATCGGCATGATCATGGGTCCGGCCACTGCTGGATTATTATTAGGTTCTGGGCATTGGAAAATATGGATTAGTACACTTATTTTAGGATTAATTCTCGTCTCCATTTTTGCTTCACGATTGAAATTGCCAGAGCGAGAGAGAAATGTGATTAAAGATTAGTCAATTTCTACCAGATCTAGATAATTTTCATTCCACAAGTCTTCATCACCATCTGGAAGCAAAAGCACTCGGTCTGGTTTGAGAGCGCGAACTGCTCCTTCATCATGTGATACCAAAATGACTGAGCCTTGATACTCGCCTAGCGCCCCTAATATTTCTGCCCGAGATGCAGGGTCTAAGTTGTTAGTCGGTTCATCCAAGAGCAGAACATTTGCCGCGCTTACAACAAGTACGGCTAGGGCAAGTCGAGTTCGTTCTCCGCCGCTCAGCACCTTCACCGGTTTATGAACATCGTCTCCGGTGAACAGGAATGAGCCCAACACATTCCTTGCTTCAGGTTCGCGAATATTTGGAGAAGAACTTTGCATGTTTTCAAGCACACTGCGCTCGTAATCAAGTGATTCGTGCTCTTGAGCGTAATAACCGATTCGTAATCCGTGACCCGCAACGACTTCACCAGTGTCAGGTTCTAATTCACCCGCGAGCATCCGAAGTAAGGTCGTTTTCCCTGCGCCATTTAATCCAAGGATGACAACTCTGGAGCCTTTATCGATCGCAAGATCGACATCTGTGAAAACTTCAAGTGAACCGTAGGACTTACTCAGGGCTGAAGCGGACAAGGGCGTCTTGCCACAGGGCGCTGGCGTAGGAAATCGCAATTTTGCGACTCTGTCGGTCTTTCGCACTTCTTCTAGGTCTGAGAGAAGTTTCTCTGCACGTCGAAACATGCCCTGTGCGGCCTTGGCTTTGGTTGCTTTCGCTCGCAATTTCTCTGCCTGCTTTTCGAGTATCGCTGCTTTCTTTTCCGCATTTGCGCGATCAATTTTTCGTCGATGCTCATCTTGTTCACGTTGCAGAAGATATTTTTTCCATCCCAAGTTGTAGACATCGATGACATTTCTATTGGCGTCTAGATAAAAGACTTTATTTACGACAGTTTCAATAAGATTCACATCGTGGCTAATCACAACAAGGCCACCAGAGTACTTAAGTAAATACTCGCGCAACCAAGTAACCGAATCGGCGTCGAGGTGATTGGTCGGTTCGTCCAGAAGAAGAGTCTCCGCCCCACTAAAAAGTATTCGTGCCAGTTCAATTCGACGGCGTTGACCGCCGCTGAGCGAAGAGAGGGGTTCGTCAAAGAGTCGCTCTGGAATTCCAAGGCTCGTGGCGATCGCCTCGGCTTCTGCTGTCGCGCTATATCCACCGGCAACGGTAAATTCGCTCTCTGCCCGACTATATCTATTCATTACGTTCTCGAGCTCGGAACCTTCTGTCGTAGCCATGGCTTCTTCCGCCTGACGCATTCGGTTCACGATGAGATCTAATCCGCGTACAGAAAGAATTCTCTCAACAACTGTGCCCTCTTCATCGCCGGTGCGTGGATCCTGAGGTAGATAACCAATACCACCGCTACGCAGTACCTGGCCGCCGGCCGGTAAAGTTTCACCAGCGAGCACTTTGGCAAGGGTGCTTTTTCCTGCACCATTTCGCCCAACAAAGCCAATGCGATCACCATGATTGATGCGTACTGTGACCCCAGAGACGAGGAGTCGCGCCCCGGCGCGTAACTCAAGGCTCTGTGTGGAAATCATAAGAGGCAGTTTCTCACAGTTTATGAAGAAGGTATTACGTCAGGCTTTCTTGAGGGTCTCAATCGGATTGATTAGATTTGCACTGACGATAAACCGCTTTGGAGCATTTCCAAAGAAGTGAAATGGATAGTAGGTACTCAATGTTAAGACCGCTGTCTTTGTTGGAACAATGGCGGTTCTGTCGTCGGCCAGTACGATTCTGAATTTTGCAACCTCATAGGTGAATTTCCCAGTAATGTCGTCGATGAAGATAAGATCGCCCATTTTCAATTTTCCTAAATTGGAAAACACTGAATCTCGATGTCCAGCAAGTACGGAGTTGTCAACAACTCCATGCAGGACACTGCCAATGAAATGCCCCACGCCGCGTTTCAATTCATATTCCTCGGTACCTTCATAAAAGGGATTGACGCTTTTGAGGGCCGGAATTGCAATAGTTCCAAGGTAATCACTTGGATGCGGGTACGGAATTGCAGTCACTGGGATGGCACTTTCGCGAGCACTGGCTTTCATCTCCACTTTATGTGCAACCATGGATTTGACCGAAGAATTAGTTCTTTGAAAGCGAACACTGCGATTGAGGGAGATATGTGTTACTTGGTTGCCAAGAATTCCTTACAAACAAAACGATAGCCTCAATAAATATAAATGAAAGTAAAAGAGTTCAATAAGGTCTGCGGATATTCATTATGTATTGAAAGAGGTATTCATTTATCCAGGTTATCTATTGAACTCAACTTTAAATTCATTCTGCAGCGTACCTGTCCATTTAAAAATACATGAATTTGAAAAACCGTAGGCTTTGAAGTTCCGCCAACTCTGTTGAAATGTCGTAACTCCGAACTGACTTCAGTGATCAGCGCTTTCGACGAGCCCTTGGAGGAGACGGGCAGTTGCCGCTTCACTCTCTCCTTCAACGCGCACGATGATTTCATCACCAAATTTCACGCCTAGGGTCATTACTCGCAAGATTGAAGTGCCATCGACGAATTCAGATGTAACACCATGGGTGATTTTGGCTAACAAAACATTACATCCCGACTCTTTTGCGCTCCTTGAGAAGAGAGAAGCTGGACGAGCATGCAGACCGACCGGTGAAGCAACAGTGCTCTGGAACTCTTGCATTGTGACTGCCTCTCCGAGCCTTTATTGTGGTGAGTGATGTGGAGCATATTACCCATTCATGGTGTTTAATAGACACATCTATTCAAGCACCTGCACATATGTGAAAGTAGGATCATGACTACAGCGGTTTTAAAAACTGGCGATCCACTCGCGTCCCAAGAGAACGCAAGATATGCGTTACTCACGATGTCACGTATTCGAAAATTGGAAGAGGCAGTTGAAGATCTTTTTGGGCGGGGCATGATGCACGGAACCATGCACTTGTCTATCGGTCAGGAAGCTACCGCCACAGGTGTTTGTATGGCTCTTGAAGTGAGCGATCAAATCACCTCTACCCACCGAGGTCATGGACATTGTGTTGCTAAGGGTGCCGATCTCACAAGCATGATTGCAGAGTTACTTGGGAAAGAGAGCGGTTATTGCCATGGTCGTGGCGGTTCAATGCATATTGCCGATGTTGCAACAGGAAATCTTGGAGCAAATGGAATCGTCGGCGGAGGGATCCCAATCGCAATAGGCGCGGCTCTCGCCTCAAAGATGTTGAATAGAGGAACAGTCGCAGTTTCATTCTTTGGCGACGGCGCAATGAATGAAGGTGCTTTCCACGAAGCGGCAAATCTTGCAGCCATCTGGAAATTACCGGTGATATTGGTTTGTGAAAACAATGGTTATGGAATGAGTTCCTCTACTGACCTCGCATTTGCAATAAATACTTTGGCTGAGCGCGGGCTTGGTTATGGAATTCCCGGGTTTACAGTTGACGGAAATGACGTGGCCGCAGTTTATGAAGCTACACGTATTGCAGTGGCTCGCGCTAAGGCCGGTGAAGGTCCGACACTTCTTGAATTTGTGACGTACCGGTGGAAAGGCCACTCTCGTTCAGATAAAAACTTATATAGAACGAAAGAGGAAATTGATGAATGGAAAAAGAAAGATCCCATTTTATTTTTCGAGCATCTAGTCAGAGATAAGAATCTACTTAGCGATGTCGAAATTGCTGAAGTGCATGCCGAAGCCACTGCTCAAGTAATTCATGCAGTGAATGAAGCGATGAAGGGCGTTCCTGCTGATCCCGCTGGGTTGCTGGCAGCAGTCTTCAAAGACTTGGATTCCAAGGAGGTGTCCTCATGAGCGAGCGTATGCTGACTATGTCAGAGGCTCTGCGAGAAGCGATGGCGATTGCTATGGAAGAGCGCCCAGAAGTATTTATTCTTGGTGAAGACATTGGAATCTATGGTGGTGCATTTGGGGTAACCGGAGATCTCTATCATCGCTTTGGTAGTGAACGGGTTAGAGATACTCCCATCTCTGAATTAGGAATAGTCGGTGCCGCTGTCGGTGCCGCACTTTCAGGTATGCGGCCCATAGTGGAAATTCAGTTTTCTGATTTCACCGCACAAGCAATGGATCAAATCGTCAACCAAGCCGCGAAAATTCACTTCATGGTTGGTGGAGGTCTTCATGTTCCGCTAGTCCTGAGAGCGGCTGCTGGATCTGGTACTGGGGCCGCGGCTCAACATTCGCAAAGTCTCGAAGGTTGGTTTGCCAACGTTCCTGGGCTCAAAGTCGTCATACCATCCTCGCCTTATGAGGCTAAGGGTCTGCTGCTCTCGGCAATAGATGATCCAAATCCTGTGATCTTTATGGAACATAAATTGCTCTATAAAATCCCGGGGCGAGAAGCAGTCCCTGAGGGCGCCTATCGAATTCCACTCGGAGTATCTCGAGTGCTTAGAGAAGGACAAGATCTCACTGTGGTCGCGACAGGAATTATGGTTTCTAGAGCAATGGCCGCCGCAGATCAGTTGGAAAAAGAAGGGGTCTTCCTTACCGTTATCGATCCAAGAACTATCTCTCCTTTAGATATGGGTCCTATTTACGCCTCGATTGAAAAAACAGGACGCCTGATGGTTGTTCAAGAAGCACCGGAGCATGGAGGCTTTCTCAACGAGGTAATTGCGAAAGTTGCGACGGGTCCCGCATTGGGATATCTCTTGGCACCAGTCGTTCGTCTCGCCGGTATGAATATTCCCATTCCTTACGCTCCGCAGCTTGAAAAAGCAGCCGTGCCGCAAGTTGAAGATATCGTGAGCCGTGCACGAGAAGTTGTGGCCAACTGGAGATGAGCAATTTTGAGTACGCCGTGATTATGCCCAAAATGAGTATGACTATGGAAGAAGGAGAACTCCTCGGACTTCGAGTTGCAGTCGGGGACGCAGTGAAATCTGGCGACGTTCTCTTTGACGTCGCTACCGATAAAATTGATATGGAAGTTGAGTCTCCCGCCGATGGAGTGGTGAAGGAAATTGTGGGCCAAGTCGGCTCGACAATGGCTGTGGGAGCCCCTGTATTGATTCTTCTTACTGAAACCCAAGTGATGAGTTTTGATTTCAATGCTCCCGCGCCATCCATCGTTGCAGATGTGCCCGTCGAAATTAAAAATTTCCACTCCCCTGAAGTGGCCATATCGGTAGCGCCAATAAGCGCACCGCCCGTTTTAGCGCCAATTGCAACGATTAAGGCGGTTCCCAAAGCCCGAGAAATGGCTAAAGATCGGGGCATCGCACTTTCTAGCGTAAAGGCCACAGGACCATTTGGCACCATAACTTTTGAAGATATTTCACAACCTCACATTTCTGGGGCAAACGATTCTCGGAAGGCCGCCAATCGAAAAATGGTGGCAAGCGCGCTGGAGAAGACCCGCTCCATTCCACAAATTACTCTCACGCGTTTCAGAGCACATGCCAGTGCCTTCATTGAAGAAGGCAGCGCACATTTACTTTCAACGTGGGCCCGCATCTTGCGTCAGAACCCCCACGTCAATATTTCCACAATTACTGAAAAGCCTCATGATGGTGTCGGCATCGCATTAATCATGGAATCTAAATATGGTCTCGCTTTGCCAGTATTCGCCGACCCAGATTTGAAACACGGTTCCGAACTAACGGCATGGATTCGAGAGACTCGAGAAAAAGCTACAAGGGGAAAAGTGCCTATCGAAATGCTGAGTGGTGCGACTGCTTCTATTTTCGATTTCTCCCATACGCTCATTAATTCCGCAATCCCTTTACTCCTTCCCTCACACACAACGGCACTAGCGGTCGGAGCGCCAGATGCCGAAGTTGGCAAATCTGCTATCACCTTAACTGTCGATCTCCGATACTGTGACGCTCTTGAAGCAGCGGCGTTGCTCGACCAGTTAATAAATTCGCTCTAAGCGAGGGGCCATCAGTGAAGACAATTCACGGAATATCTGCGAGTACTGGGGCTGCGGTCGGTTCTTTTTACGTCATGCCCACCGCGATAACAAAACCAGGTTCCAGCCCATCGGAGTTGAATCAAGAAGTCGAAATTGAAAACCTTCGTCACGCTGCAAAACGAGTGTCGGATCAACTTTTAGAGCGAGCAGGAAGAGCAACAGGTGAGGCACAAGAGATTTTGTATGCCTCCAGTGACATTGCTCAAGACAGCGCGTTACTTTCGACGGCTGAATCATTAATTCAAAAGGGAAGTTCAGCGGCATTGGCGATTTGGGAAGCGAGCGAAGTTTTCGCGCAATTGCTTGTTGAAGCCGGCGGCTACCTGGCAGAAAGAGCGAGCGATGTTTCAAACATTCGAGATCGAATTGCATGCATTCTCACGGGAGTTGACTATCCGGAAATCCCGCGGCTGGACGAGCCTTTTATACTTATAGCGCGGGATCTTTCGCCCGCAGACACTATTGACTTGACCCCGGATCAGGTTATGGCGATTATTACCGAAGAAGGTGGACCCACCAGCCACACAGCGATAATTGCCAGAACCCTTGGTATCCCTGCGATTGTCGCTTGCCGCGGAGTCCTTCTTATTGCCGCTAAATACAAGGGCAAGCAGGTAGGAGTAGATGCTCGTGAGGGCGCTGCAACTTTTGATCCCAGTGTTGAAATCATCAAGGAATTGGAGTCCGTGACGGCGGCGATCATTTTGCGACGTGAACGAAAGGCAGTTCGTCTGGAAGGTTCATATGCAACTACCGACGGAGTCGCCCTATCCATTAATGCGAACGTTGGAAGAGTTGACGACGTCGCAAATGCTGTTAAGGCCGGTGCAGATGGCATCGGCCTTCTCCGCACGGAGCTACTTTATCTAGATCGGCAGACTCCACCCACGACAAAAGAACAGTGCGAGATATATGCAGCGATGTTTTCCCCTTTCAGCGGAAAAAAAGTTGTAATTAGAACTTTAGATGCCGGTGCGGATAAACCCATGAGCTTTATAAATTTTGAACACGAACCAAATCCTGCGCTAGGAGTTCGTGGGTATAGAACCGTGACGATGAGCGAGGCGCTTCTTCGAGATCAACTGGAAGCAATTGCGCAAGCAGAAGTGCTTTCTGGTGCTGATGTATGGGTGATGGCTCCGATGATCACGCTTCCGGAAGAGGCTGAAAATTTTGTTGCTCTTGCTAAGAGTTATGGATTAAAGACCGCCGGTGTCATGATCGAAGTCCCTTCAGCGGTGATGCTTGCAGGTGAGATTTCAAAGGTGGTCGATTTTGTGTCCATTGGCACCAACGATCTTGGACAGTATCTTCATGCTGCAGATAGAGAGTCAGCCACATTGGCTCACTTTAATGATCCGTGGCAACCGGCACTTCTACGCGCAATCCATCTCATCGCGCAAGCAGGCAAGGAGAATAACTGCCCTGTGGGGGTGTGCGGGGAAGCAGCGTCAGATCCAGCCTTGGCCGCTGTCCTGATTGGTTTGGGTGTGACAAGTTTGTCGTGCAATGTTGGGGCTTTGGAAGATGTCGCAATTGCGATTACCTCCCTTTCTACCCAGGAGATGGTCGATGCAGCACGGGCTGCTCTCGGAGCAACCACAGCAAAGAGCGCTAAACGACTTGCTCGTGAGCACTTGATAAATGTCAGCGTGCTCGGTTTATAAGTGCGTTTATAACTGCAATGGGCTAAATAAAACTGGTTAGTAACATATGTGAGAGTGTCCGCAAGAAATATGCAGAAAAGCCACATTTATCCTTGCAAAATGAGGTGACCGGTAGCACACTGACTCCAATGTTCACCAATTGAACGGATGTGACGATAGTGAAACCACGCGATACGGAGCTAATCCTCCGCGCCGCGCGTCTTTATTACGAAAAGGGAAAATCGCAAGACCAAATCGCAGGAGTATTGGGGACATCTCGTTCAAATGTCTCCCGCATGTTGTCGGATGCAAAGCGCTTGGGATTCGTTCAAATCAAGATTGTTGCGCCGATTACGCGTCATGATTCTTTATCGATCCAGTTGAAAAAGATACTTAGCGTTCACGATGTTCAAGTTATCGGGACGGATCGGACGGAAACAACGCTGACTTCAGTAGGGCGAGCTGCCGCAACTGCCCTATCTCGCGCACTCAAGCCCAATTCTATAATTGCAATTTCGTGGGGCAGAGGTGTGGAAGCCACCGTGGTCGAGATAGAAAGTGAATCTCTTCCCGGGCTCAAAGTAACTCAGTTGATGGGCGGTCTTGCGTCTATTGCGACATCTGTAAGTGCAGAAGAGCTTGGTCGTACATTGGCGCAAAACCTACACGCCCAATTCATTCCCTTACTCACCCCTGCCGTTGTCAGCAATGCGCGCACACGCAACACATTACTTAATGAAGATTCCATTGCTCGTGGACTAGAACTTTCACGGAATGCGAACATTGCTTTGGTCGGGATTGGTTCCAATGGTTCGCCCTCAAGTGAAGAGGTACTTCGCCAGTTTAATCTCTCCCATTCACAACAACAGCATGTAGAGAAAAATTATGCAGGGGACATTTCCGCTCGTTTTTATGATGGAAATGGGCAATCGGTAAGTAGCGAAATGGATAATCGTGTGGTCGGTTTGACGCTCTCCGAAATTGCTCAAATCCCACACGTCATTGGAGTAGCTGCTGGAACAGATAAGGCGCAGGGCGTGTTAGGAGCCGCTCGAGCGGGGCTGATTCGTACACTAGTAACGGACGTTGCATGTGCGACGGAGGTACTTCGACTAACCACCAATATGAAGGCGGTCCGTAGCGCATGAGTTACATGTACAAACTTCTCCTAGTTATTGCCGCAATGTGGGTAGCTCAATTGGCAATGGCTTATCTTCAAGCCAAGAGATTTCAAGCAGACCTGAAAGCGCTTCGAATGCAAGGCACCTGCGCCGTTGGAATGGGTGGGCGGCGTTATCGGGGCGGTCGCGCTTTCGTGGCACTTACTGCCGATCAAAAAGAAATAGTCGTTGATGCTTTGGTACTCAAAGGCCTTACAGTTTTTGCGAAATCGAGAAAGATAGATAAATACATAGGTTTCTCTCTGGACGACATCATCTCGGGGAATCGAGTGGGGGTGGATGAAAAAAATAAGGTGCGTGAGGCAGCAGTCATGTCAGCGCAACACATTAAGGATCATCTATCTCGGTTGGGTCAGGGAGAAAAAACGGGCCGGGAAAATTAAAATCACCGGACCTATTCATTCGCCGCTCGTGCGGCCTTTATCCTTGAGGAGGGTGAAGTGATAGTTAGTGGAATGGTTGCGTACGCAGCCGCTGCTACAGTTGACAAACCAACGGGCTTTCTTGGCTCCTTGGCAACTGCAGCTGAAGACTTTATTAAAGTCTTCAATAAAGGTGGATCGGTTCTTCTCTCACTTATGGGCGGAATCCTTCCCACATTGATCGTCTTGTTGACGGCAGTGAACGCTCTCGTACGTTTGATTGGTGCAGAGAAGATCGAAAACCTTGGAACAATTGCTGCTCGACCTGGGATCCAGTACTACCCAGTTCGCTACATCATTCTTCCTTTTGTTTCTGTTTTCATGCTTACTAATCCAATGGCATACACAATGGGCAGATTCTTACCAGAGCGCTTGAAGCCAGCGTTCTATGACTCGGCAGTGTCATTCGTTCACCCAATTCTAGGAATCTTCCCTCACGCAAATCCAGGGGAACTCTTCGTGTATTTGGGTATCGCAACTGGAATCCAGCAATTGGGATACGGACTTGGCGACCTAGCAGTACGTTATTTGCTAGTTGGTCTAGTTGTTATCTTCATTCGCGGAATTGTTACAGAAGCGATCACAGCGAAAATGATGTCACGAGCAGAGAAGGCGGCCTAAGACATGGACGGATTAACAGCAATCGTAGTAAAGATCGGTCGAGCAGTAGGAGGCGTGGTTGGTACTTTGTATCAAGCAGGTCGCGACGCTGTTGACACCGTAATCCGTAACGTGATCCCATTTATGGCGTTCATCTCGTTCATCATTGGTTTAATCCTTACCACCGGAATCGGTGAGTGGATTGCTAAGGGAATCAAGGGATCAGCTTCATCGCTTCCTGGATTACTTCTCATTTCGGTCGTTTGCGCAATCCCTATCCTTTCTCCCCTTCTTGGACCTGGTGCGGTTATTGCTCAGATCGTCGGAACTTTGCTTGGCGTTGAAATTGGAAAGGGAAACATTCCTGCTCAATATTCATTGCCTGCGCTGTTCGCCATCAACCCACAGGTTGGTTGCGACTTCATCCCAGTTGGTCTTGCACTCGGTGAAGCCGAGCCAGAGACCGTTGAAATAGGTGTTCCTGCGGTTCTGTTCTCTCGCTTGATCACGGGTCCGCTAGCCGTTGTGATTGCTTATTTCGCATCCTTCGGCCTGTACACCTCACACAAGTAAAACTATTTGTGAGTGCGGGGATTTAGGTCCCCGCACCCACAAATTACTTTTTTAGAATTTTGGCAGTAAATTAGCAATTCTAGATTCTCTCTCAAGAAATTAAAGGAGCACGCCACAATGGGAAATTACAAGAGCGTAAAGATTGAAGCCGGCAAAGGTGGATGGGGTGGACCGTTAGTAATAACTCCTACCGATGAACGCCCTTACATTTACTCAGTGACAGGCGGCGGAATACACCCAGTGGCAGCTCGCATCGCAGAGATTACAGGTGGAACACCATTTGATGGTTTTAAGAGCAGCGTACCTTTCGACAAGATTGCAGTGGCAGTAATCGACTGTGGTGGCACCGCTCGTGTTGGGGTATATCCGATGAAAAAGGTGCTGACTGTTGATATTCACGGCACGAGTCCAGCCGGTCCCCTTGCTATGTTTATTACAAAAGAATTATTTGTTTCCGGTGTCAAAGTTGATCAAATCATTGAGGTTTGAATCACTTTGTCTGAAGTAGTTTATTCATCGACAGTAACCGCAGTTGGCGAACTCGTGGCAGATTTTCGAGAGCAAGGAATTCTTGTTTGGTTTGGCGAAAATGCTCCAGAAGAACTCCACGAGTTTTCAATTCTGCACAAAGTTGACGATCACAAACGTGCGCCAATTGTCGGCGACACCATTGCCTTAAATGACGACTTATTTACAGTGCTTGCGGTAGGTGAGGTGGCCAGTGACAATTTATTGAATTTAGGTCACCTAGATTTGAAAGCGAACGGATGTGACGTTGCTGAACTACCCGGTGACGTCAATGTGGAGTTAAGAGAATTGCCGATGGTAAAAGTCGGGGATAGACTTCAGGTAATAGCAAAAAACTAAACATGAATCGAGTGCTGACGAAATGGCATACTCACAAAGACTTCAAGATCACGCAAAATTATTAGGACGAGATGTCCGAGTCGCAATTGTTGGTGCAGGGCAAATGGGCCGCGGATTCGGCGGACAGATTTCACGAATGCCTGGGCTCGCCCTTTCCTTGGTAGTAGATATTGACGCAGATCGCATTAAATCGCTTTTTAATGACATCGGAATCAAGGACGTCGTTATCAGCACTGATCCAAAAACGCTTATCGACGCAATGTCTGCAGGTAAAGCGGCCGGGACCACAACATCAGAATTTATTGCGGAGTTGCCTTTTGATGTAGTAGTCGAGGCAACCGGGGTTCCCGATATCGGAGCTCGCGTGACATATTCATGTCTGCTTGCCAAAAAAGATGTTGCGGTTCTGAATGTTGAAATGGATGTCACGATTGGTCCACTTCTTCATAAAACTGCTCAGCTAGGCGGAGCGGTTTACACAGTTTGTCATGGCGATGAGCCAGTTGAAGCCAAAGTATTGGTTGATTTTGCTCGAGATCTTCAATTTGAAATTGTTGCTGCTGGAAAGGGAAAGAACAATCCGTTTGAGCCATTGAGCACTCCCGATACGGTTAAAGACCGTGCGATCGCAAAACAGATGAATCCGAAGATGTTATGTTCCTTCACTGATGGATCGAAAACGATGATCGAAATGGCGGCGTTGGCTAACACGACTGGCCTCGAACTTTCTAAGCGAGGAATGTACGGCCCGCAGGCAACAGTCAAGACCCTCCAAAACATATTTTCGCTGCAGGCAGATGGAGGCGTCTTGGATCGACCAGGAGTCGTTGATTACTGCATGGGTGATGTAGCTCCTGGAGTTTTTGTCATAGTACGCACTGACGCCGCTTACATCAATCATGAGATGAGTTATCTCGGAATGGGATCAGGTCCTTATTTTGCACTTTATCGCCCGTACCATCTGGCTTCGGTTGAAGCGCCTTTATCAGTCGCTCGGGCCGTGCTAGATCGCGAATCCTCCCTTTACGCACCGCACCTTCAGGCGGAGGTCTGTACCATGGCAAAGAAAGATATGAATCCAGGTGACGTCATCGATGGCATCGGTGGCTATACGGTGCGCGGATATTCGGATCTCGCGAAGGACGCGAAGCGCGATAATTTAGTTCCCATCGGCTTGATCCAAGGTGCTGTTGTTCAAAAAGCAATCAAAGTGGGGGATCTCGTTACCTACGATCAGGTTCAACTCAATGAATCGAGTTTGATCGTTCAACTCAGAAAAATGCAAGACAACTTGGGGCTGACTTACGCTACTAGTTAAATTTCATTAATCGAACTCGCAGATGAGACCTAGAGGGTCTCATCTGCGTTTTTCTATCACAGCAAAGACAGGGTCTATCGATAGCACTTACCTCTCGCCTCGCCAATCCCAGTTCTTTGCGAAAATTTTCTTGCGAAGCAGTAAAAATTCCCGCATTTTTTTCACGCCTAAGTTCAGCCGCAGCCTTAATAATTTCAGCTTTATTTGCCGCATCGTCAAAGGATTTACGCATCAGCCACTTTGAAACCACCATTTTTTAAGTCTTCCATAGTCGCCCGACTTAACCAAGAACCTGAGGCAACTGGCAGAATAATCCCGTGGCGGAGAAATTGAAGGTGGCAGTCGTGGTGTTGGCAGCCGGAAGCGGATCAAGATTCGGTCATGCCACAAATAAAGTTTGGTTGCCACTCAGTGGCCGACGAATCATTTCTCGTAGTTTGATGAATGCAGTGAAAAGTTTCCCAAAATGTCGTGCCATATTGGTTATCAATCCCTTGGACGCCTCCCTCGCGAATCAAATAATTAGTCGTGAGGCCGCTGGAATAAAAGTCGAGTTAGTCCACGGGGGCCAAACCCGTCATGAATCTGAGTTCAACGCCTTGACGCATCTTGTTCCTGCGATCCAGTCTGGGGATGTCAATGTCGTCCTCATTCACGATGGCGCTCGCCCTTTGGCCACCAGCGGATTATTTCTTGAGGTAGCGACAACCGCGCATCGTCACGGAGGTGCACTTCCAGCTATCTCCGTCGATCCACTGGAAATCGATTTACGTCCCAGTGAAAGAATTATGCGAGTTCAGACTCCTCAAGCCTTCCGTGCTAAGGAATTGTTGGAGGCATACCGTCGCGCAAAATTAGATAACTTTGTCGGCACAGATACTTCCGCGTGCATGGAACGATATTTTCCTGAAATAGATAATATGGCGGTCACAGGTGAAGTTCACAATGTTAAAATTACTTATCCGCAAGATTTAGTAATTGCAGAACACGTACTTGAGATGCGGGGGTACAGGTAGTGAGTCGAGAAGTAATGACTGCCGAACTTCACTGTGCACATTGTGATGAAGCAACCCTTCACACCCTTGTATACGCAGGCCGACTTCTAGTTTCTACCACTTGCCAAATTTGTCACACGCAGGTGAAGCACGAACCAGGAGATCTCCGAATTCAATATGTTAAAGATCTCGAAAATCGCATTGTTACAAAACCTCGCCGTTTATGGACCAGGTTTTGGCGATCTCCGGTTGCTGTGTTTTGGAGTTTCCCTCGTAAAGCAATCGAACAACCCGGCAAAATATGGAATGAAGTGAAGGAACTTTTTAAATAAATTTAAACATCAAATGCTGAGATCATTGTTGGAGACCTTTATTAGACGTTGAGTTGGCGCCAATGGAGGAATGACTCCAATAGGTCACGCTCTGATTCTGAATTTATTCGCAATCCTTCTGGTGCGCCTTCTATCTGCTCCAAACGAGAGCCGTTTTTGAGTGGGACAAACCATCCACTGACCACGCCGTCGATATCTATTGCGGAAGTGCGGATTACCTCGGGAGTAGAAATATGTCTGACCGAAGTTCGGTCAAGCGTTTCTCGAATGACGCCATCTGGCCTTACAATTTTGAGCGTTTCGGTAAATGCGATTGATGGCCGCACTGCGTCAGCACCCGCCTCTAAAGAATTCATCAACCTAAGGAGTAGCTCTGGATGAATTAGTGGCCGCGAAGCGTCGTGGAATATTACGGCCTCATAGTGTGATGCGCCTTGATTGAGCGCCTTCAATAGTTCGGTAGGGGAATTCGAATCACAACGCGCGAGTTCATGCGAAATTCGTCGGTGGGCCATGAGAGTGCGAATTGACGGTTCATTTTCGTTAGATGATGCGATAGTGAGCGGCAAGGTGGGCCAAAAGACTCTCAGCCCTTCAATCGCGCGAATGATGCAAGGCTGGCCATTCACTTCCAAAAAGGCAGAATGGGAGGTCACCACAACTACGAGGCGCAAAGAAGTTACCTTTTGACTCATAAGAGCAAAACTATATCTAACCTCGCTGCCGTACGCCTCCGAGAGGCTAGTGAGAGTTAGGGTTAGTTGTGAGCGAATGGACAAACGAAGAACCTGTCATTGAAACGCCAAGATTAGAGTTGCACCACATATGTGCTGCAAACTTGATAACTCTTTATGAGGATCCGACTGATTTCTCTATATATGGCGATAAGAAATATTCCAATCCTTTTAGAATTCTGATAGACGACAAAGGCCCTTTGGCCTGGCGGGTACCTCAGGTGAAGAAAAATCCACTAACGAACAGGTGGTTTGTCCGTTGGATCGTTCTAAAGGAAAGTTGCAAGATAATTGGTAGCACCAGTTTCCATGGCGTGCCTGATGAATCGGGAATGCTAGAAATTGGTCTAGGAATCGAACCGACATATCACAACAAAGGCTTTGCCAAGGAAGCACTTCTAGGGATGTGGAGATGGGCGCTAAAAAGTCCCGAAGTGAACATTTTGAGATACACAGTTAGCCCCGCCAATGCTCCGTCGATTACCGTGATAAACCACTTTGGCTTTTTAAAAGTAGGTCAACAAATTGATGAAGAAGATGGCCCGGAAGATATTTACGAAATGCATCGCGAAGAATTTGAAAAGAAGTTTCTATGACAAATTTGGAGATCGATTTATCAATTGATGAAGACACTGCTGTGGAAAAAATTGTGCTCAGCGCAATTGAGATCATTCGGCGGGGGATAAATGCAGACGGAGCCTTTCATCTAGTCCTGACCGGTGGCATCACCGGCAACTTAATATCAGGCGCGCTTGCGGAAGAATTGAATGAAAACCCCGATGACTTTTCTGGCTTACACATTTGGTGGGGTGATGAAAGATTCCTGCCCCATAAAGATTCAGAAAGAAATGACTTTGCACTCCTATCAAAGCTGGACTCCCACGCAAAAATCCATATTCACTCGCTTTTGTCTCCGGAAGATGTGCGCGATGTAGAAACAGCCGCGAGGAGATACAACGTTGATCTCCAAGGAGTAAAGTTCCGTCTTGCGATTTTAGGAGTTGGTCCAGACGGACACGTGGCATCCCTCTTTCCCGGTCAATGGAATAAAAATGAGGCACGAAACGCAATTTCCATTAGCGATAGCCCCAAACCGCCACCTCAACGTGTGAGTTTGTCTATGGCCAAGATTAATTCGGCAGAACGCGTGTGGCTTCTCGCCTGCGGAGCGAAGAAAAAGGAAGTTGTTGAGAAGATTCAATCTCATGAGTCCGACTTGCCTGTAAATGCAGTACAGGGGATCGTTGAGACGCTCGTCTTTGTCGATGAGGACTCCTTTCGACAGTGAGCAAGACCATTAGAATGAAATGGCATCTGACTTCAGTGAAATACGAGGTGGAACATGACAAGTAACCGAAATGTAGGTTTTGGTATGGTGGGACTTGGACGCATGGGAGCAAACATCGTTCGAAGACTTCAAAGGTCAGGTGTTACATCTGTCGTTTTTGACCTCAATCCTTCGGCGGTGTCATCGCTGGTTTCAGAGGGAGCAACAGGGTCAGAAAATTTTCGGGATATGGTCAAAAAATTAACTGCCCCTAGGACAATTTGGGTGATGGTGCCATCGTCTGTGACTAGCCAAACTATCGCTGAACTATCAGAGCATTTGGAACCTGGTGACACGATTATTGATGGTGGGAATAGTTATTACCGAAATGATCTTGAGAACGCCTCATTCTTAGCGAGCAAGGGGATTAATTTTGTTGACGTCGGAACAAGTGGTGGAGTGTATGGATTAGAGCGCGGTTACAGCCTCATGATTGGCGGTGATGAAGAGGTAGTAAGAAAATTGCGCCCGATCTTTAACGCGCTCGCTCCAGGTTTTGACAGCGCCTCACGAACCCTTGGTCGAGACGGTGCGACTGCTGATTCTGAAGAGGGGTTTCTCTATTGTGGACCGGTGGGTGCAGGGCACTATGTCAAGATGATTCACAACGGAATTGAGTACGGCATGATGGCGGCTTTCGCGGAAGGGCTTGGAATTTTGGAGGCTGCAAAAGATGCACAACCGGCCTATCAATTCAATATTCCCGAGATAACCGAAGTGTGGAGACGAGGTAGCGTGGTCGCTTCGTGGTTACTTGATTTAACGGCGCAGGCACTGAAAGAAAATCCATCACTGGATGCCTATTCCTCTTCGGTCAGCGATAGTGGTGAGGGTCGGTGGACGGTACAGGCAGCGCTTGAAACTGGGATTCCAGCACCAGTCCTTAGTGCGGCTCTTTATTCGCGATTTGCATCTCGAGACAATGACGATTTCTCTAACAAGGTGCTGAGTGCCATGCGTTACAAATTCGGTGGCCACGACGAACATCCGAAAAAGGGTGAATGAATGCGCGCAGACGCACTAGTTCTCTTTGGCGCCACTGGAGATCTTGCACGTAAGAAATTATTTCCTGCCCTTTATGAGATGGAAGAGGCCGGAGAATTAGAAATATCCGTTTTCGGCGTGGCTTCTTCTCGTTGGACGCAAGTGGAATTTCGCGCAAATGCAGAAACTGCTATCCGGGAAAGAATTGTGAATGTTAATGAAGAAGTTCTCAGTCGCCTCT
This sequence comes from Actinomycetes bacterium, assembly GCA_025363635.1. Classification (GTDB taxonomy): domain Bacteria; phylum Actinomycetota; class Actinomycetes; order Nanopelagicales; family Nanopelagicaceae; genus QYPT01. The sequence goes on along the minus strand of JANYDL010000014.1, from coordinate 12,432 downwards.
TGGATGAGTTGCATCTTGTAGTGGGTGATTATCGAAGTCCTGAAACTTTTGAAGATTTGCGCCAAAAATTGGCCGGATTTGCTCTCCCTGTAATTTATCTAGCGATTGCACCTGACATGTTTGCCACTGTAACTCAAGGTTTGGCGGATGTGGGAATTACGAAGAGCGCCCGAGTAGTTGTAGAAAAACCGTTTGGAAGAGACTTGCAAAGCGCTATCGATCTTGATGACTCCCTGAAGAAACTCCTGCCAGAAGATCAGATATATCGAATCGACCATTATCTTGGTAAAGAATCGGTCGAGGATCTCCTTGTTTTTCGTTTTGCGAATACATTGTTTGAACCTGTTTGGAATCGCAATTATGTGGCAAGTGTGCAAATTACTATGTCGGAAGATTTTGGAATTGAAGGGCGTGGAAAGTTTTATGATGGAGTAGGTGCCACCCGCGATGTTCTGCAAAATCATTTGCTTCAAGTTCTTTCTATGCTAGCGATGGAGCCGCCCATCGCTCTTTCCGCGCAATCAATGCAGGATGAAAAAATAAAGGTGCTCTCAGCCGTACGAGATTTAGATCCTGAAGATGTTGTGCGCGGTCAATACGTTGGCTATCTCGGTGAAGAAGGAGTTGCCGAACACTCGGACACAGAAACTTTTGTCGCTATGAGAATGTTCATTGACAATTGGCGTTGGGCTGGAGTTCCCTTCTATTTGAGAACTGGAAAGAAACTTCCGGAAACCACGATGGAAGCGGTTATCGAATTTAAACAACCACCACGACTACTTTTTTCCCATTCGCCATCAAAGAAGCCTTTACCCAATATTGTGCGTTTCCGACTTGGGCGACTCGACGGCGTTGATATTTCATTGCAGGCAAAGGCGCCAGGATCGGACTTAGTAACGAATCCCGTAGATCTCACAGTTGAGTTCGCGTCAGCGCTGGGTGATCGTAAAGAGGCTTACGAACGTTTACTTGATGCGGCCTTACAAGGGGATCACTTTAGATTCACTCGTATCGATGCGGTGTTGCAATCGTGGCGGGTTCTGGACGCCGTCTTGAAATCGCCGACAAAGCTGCATCCATATTTTGCGCATAGCTGGGGACCCGATGAGTCGTTGGATTTGGTTCCCGGTGGGTGGAATAACGTCGGAATCGAGGCCAGTTTGCACAAGACGGCCTCGGATAGTTAGCCAGAAATAGCCCTAATTAGCAAAACATAGTCAATACCTGTTAGTGCGAGGCGACGGGTTTTACGGCATAACGAGAGAGAAATTCCGCTTTAAGGTCTTTGAAACTTCCGCCAATCAGGGCATCTCGCATCTGATCCACGAGGCGCACGATGAATCGTTCATTGTGAATTGTTGCCAGTGTCGCTGCAAGAATCTCTTTTCCTTTGAATAAATGATGTAAATATGCTCGGGTGTAGTGAGTACAGGTGTAGCAATCACAAGTCTGGTCAATCGGGACAAATTGACGCCGATATGGAGAGTTGGAAACATTAAAGCGACCTGTCATTGTGTATACCGCACTTGTCCTTGCAATACGAGAAGCGAGTACACAATCAAATGTATCAATTCCATTTTCAACCCCAATGAAAAGATCTTCAGGTGCTCCAATTCCAAGTAAATGTTTTGGCTTCCTCTCCGGCAGTACTTGATTGACCCACGAAATAATCGTTCCAAGTTTTTCTTTATCTAGCGCCCCGCCAATTCCAAAACCATCGAATGAAATACCCGAAGAAGACATACCTCCTAAATCTCTTGCAGCGCTTCGGCGTAAATCTTCGTACTGCGCACCTTGAATGACACCAAAAAGTGCTTGGTAAGGCTTGTCACTTCTGCTTGCAGTCAAGGCGGCATGCTCATCTAAACATCGCTTTGCCCATGATGAAGTTCTAGCTATGGCTTTTTCTTGATACATACGGGTGTTGTGTAGCGTCGTGCATTCGTCGAAAGCGAAGATGATGTCTGCGCCAATTTGATGTTGTACTTGCATAGAAATTTCAGGAGTAAATCGGTGCATGGATCCGTCAAGGTGTGACTTGAATGTAACGCCTTCATCATCAACGTGTGCTAGACGGTCTTTGTTATGCGCAATTACATCGTCTGCGCGAAAAGTGGAGGAGTCCATTGCTAATACTTTTTTGAAACCCACACCGAGAGAGAGAACTTGGAAGCCACCGCTATCGGTAACGGTAGGGGCGGGCCAATTCATAAAACTACTTAACCCACCTGCCTCATCAATGATCTCCGGGCCTGGCTGAAGATAGAGGTGGTATGCATTTGCCAGAAGCGCTTGTGCGCCCAATTCCTTCATGGATTCGGGGAGTACTGATTTAACAGTCGCTTTCGTGCCAACGGGTATGAAGCAAGGGGTCTGGATAGGACCATGGGGGGTCGATATCGTGCCGACTCTGGCTAAACCTTGAGATGTGTGCTTTATTTCGAAGGAAAATGCAGAGTTCACCTCGGTATTGAACCATCTTGAGCCGAGCAGATGCCCTGATTAGATGGCTTTTGCTACGCATCATGATCGCCAGAGATTGTGAAAGCCCTTAAAAAAGATGCACAATTGTTAGCAAAAAAGGGGATGAAAATTGCCTCAAATCGCGATCTTGGGTTTCCTTTTACCCGAAATTTAGTTACCGTTCAGTTCTAATCAGGGGGTTGAGGGTTTGGCCCTCGCCGGATCGTGGTTTTGGAGGAGTCGTTCATGGCTGATGTAGCGGTGGTGGATTCAGAGGTAGCCGATGCCACCGTTGTCCAACGAACTCCGCGTCAAATCGCTTGGATGCGCTTTCGGCGCAATAAGGTCGGAGTTATTTCGGCTTGCGTCGCACTATTCTTTATTTTTGGGGCCTACCTTGCTCCGATCATCACCCGCATTCTTGGCCTAAGCAACACGAAGACGTATCCAGAAACATTGAATGGTTTTGCTATGCCAGTTGGCGGGGCAGGTGGAATGTCTTTATCGCATCCGTTAGGGGTAGAACCTGGCGCCGGTCGAGACTTGCTTGCGCTTCTCCTATACGGTTCGAGAATTTCCTTCAGCGTCGCGATCATTACTAGCGTGGCTTCGATAGGACTTGGCATGCTCATCGGTATCACAACTGGCTACTTCCGTGGGAAAGTGGACGCAATTGTTGGGAGATTTTCTGACTTTTTACTTTCCTTCCCTTCGACATTCATGATTATCGCTCTGGCGCTTCCTCTGACACAGCGGGTTGAGGCTCTCCATATCGCGCAAGATAATGGTGCTCGAATAGTTGTCCTCGTCGTCTTCTTTGTTTTCTTTGGATGGCCTGGATTTGCCCGCCTCGTGCGATCTCAGGCCTTTAGTATGCGAGAGCGCGATTTTGTGATGGCGGCCCAAGCTTTGGGTGCCTCCAGCTGGAGAATAATTACTAAGGAGTTGCTGCCCAATCTTTGGCCGACCGCAATCGTTTTTCTCTCCATATCGTTGCCGGGCTATCTCGCGGCCGAAGCGGTCTTCTCATTCCTGGGAGTTGGAGTCCAAGCACCCGCATCAACTTTTGGTCTAGTTCTATCGGATGCCGTCACATATTGGAGAGACGATCCTGCATACTTAATTATTCCTTCCGCGTACCTCATCATTATCGTCCTCTCTTTGAATTTGCTGGGCGATGCCATCCGTGACGCCCTCGATCCAAAGAATTCACCTTCATGATGCACCTCAAGGTTTCCGTAGCCATACGGGAAGATCGGCGTACCGCCCCTACTTACGAAGACGTTCGCGAACTTCGTAGGTCAACGCAAAATCTTGACCGCGGCCGCGATCAAGAATGAAACAACTACAAGGAGGACTCATGTCCGGAACGAAAATGGCCAGAGGCCATTTCCGCCGACGCCTCGTAGCATCAACCGCAGCAACTGCACTTATTGCTGCTGGTGTGCTCGTAGGTACGGCAAGCGGTGCAAGTGCTAAGCCAGTTAGTGGCGGCACTTTGTACTTCATCACTAACGCCCAGCAGTTTGATAACGTAGATCCAGCGCGTGTTTATACGGGCCGCGATATCGCGTTCTTCAACTCCTACCTCTATCGCAACTTGGTTTCCTACAAGCCAGTTAAGGGCGCCGCAGGTTCTTCACTTGTTGCTGACTTAGCAACAAATACTGGCGTTCCAAGCAATAGTGCGAAGGTATGGAAATTCACCCTTCGTCCAGGAGTCGCATGGGAAGATGGCAAGGCCGTGACTTGTGCTGACGTGAAGTACGGTGTATCTCGTCCATTTGCAGCTGACGTCATTACAAACGGACCACAATATTTGGTGGATGCTCTGGCAATTCCAAAGCTTGCAGATGGAAGTTCTGCTTACAAGGGTCCATACAAGAAGACCGGTCAAGAACTCTTTGACAAGGCTGTGACATGTACGGGAACCACCGTTACATTCAAGTTGAACCGCTCCTTTGCTGACTTTAACTATGCATTGACTTACCCAGCAGGTGCACCGGTGCCTGCAGCGAAGGATAAGGGCGATAAGTACGACCTTCGTCCATTCTCAGATGGCCCATACAAGATCGCCGCGTACAAAATTGGCGACGAAATGCACCTTGTACGAAATACAAAGTGGAGCCAAAAGAGCGACACCGTTCGCACTCCTTACCCAGATGACATCGTGGTTCGATTTGGACTTGATGAGAACGTTCGAGATCAAATCATGTTGGATGATTCCATCCCTAACACGGTTAACCTGGATGGTCTACAGCCTGCAAACTTGCGTACATTCTTTGCTGATCCAAAGAGAGAGTCTCAGCGTTTGAATGTAATTGATCCCTATATCCGCTACCAAGCAGCAAACGTTTCAGCCGGTCACCTTGACTGCCTCGATGTCCGTAAGGCGATCTTCTTTGCCTGGAATACGCAAGCACTCATCGACCTCGCTGGCGGAACTGTCTTCTACGGCGTTCCTGGAGATAGCCCAGTTAAGTCAGTTCTCGGACTTGACTACGCCCCTACAAAGGGAAATATCCACGATCCTGCATACAAGATCGCTGGAAACCCAGATGAGGCTAAGAAGTACCTCGCTGCTGCCAAGACCTCTTGCCCAGCGACCTATGCTCGAGTAACTGATCCAACGAAGGGCTTTACAGAAGATCTACCTAAGACTGCTTCACAGCAGAAGGCTTCTGTATTGATTCAAGCAGCCATGAAAGCTGCTGGAATGACAGTTAACTTCAACTTCATTCCTTCAGGTGTGTACTACGCAACACTTGGAGATACAACCAAGCAGAACGATCTTTCTCGTGCTGGTTGGGCAGCTGACTGGGCAAACGCTTCAACGGTAATTCCTCCGTTGTTCTCAACCCCAAGCAGCAATAACTACACTCAAAATACAAACGACCCAGCTTTTGCTGCCTTCAAGGCAAAGTCTGATGCGGCTAACGCGATGACAGATCGCAAGGCGCAAGCAAAGGCTTGGCAAGAGTTGTCTCAATACGCAATGGATCAGTATTGGATCCTGAACCCAATCTTTGGCAAAGGCCAAGAAGAATGGGGTTCACAAGTAGGAGGCGTTTACTTCTGGGACCCACAAGGAACCTTCGGTTTCGGTCAGCTCTACGTAAAGGGATAAAACCCTTCCAAAGTATGCGTAATTGATAGGTAGTTACCTAAATAGTAGTTACCTAAATATATAGTGCGGGTCGAGAGTGGTTCTAAATGAGCCACTCTCGACTCCGCCGTAACAACCAACACTTTTTGCTTCAAGATGGCGGGGACAGAATGCTGAAATATCTTGTCAGGCGATTGAGCGCCACTTTGCTGGTGATAACGCTTGTCAGCATGTCTGTATTTATCATTTTTGCTTATCTGCCTATGGATCCTGCTCGACTGACATGCGGCAAGGCTTGCACCCCACCTATTATTGAAGCCAATCGCCACCGTCTCGGTCTGGATGTACCAGTTCAGATTCAATATGGACGATTTGTCAAAGGGCTCTTTGTCGGCCGAGAGTACGGCGAGGGTGCGGCGAAATTTGAGTGCCCGGCACCCGCATTTGGATATTCATTCAATAAGCACGAGTGTGTGGCCACTTTAATTGCAAGTGCCTTTCCCGTGACTTTTAGTTTGGCTATCGGGGCATTTATTCTCTGGCTCTTGCTGGGAGTCTCACTTGGAGTTCTCGCTGCCAAGCGCCAAGGTAAGTGGCAAGACAAAGCCAGCACCGTTTTTGTCCTTGTGGGGATATCTCTGCCTACATTTATTTCAGGAATTTTGATTTTGCTCCTTGCTTTAAAATTTAACCTTATAAATCCCATCGAGATGGGGAGATGGGTTTCACCGTTTACTAATCCGCTGGGCTGGGCTTGGAACTTCATCTTTCCATGGATTACGTTAGCCCTGGCTTTCGCTGCGACGTATACGCGATTCACGCGCTCGAACGTGATCGAAACTTCAAGTGAGGATTACATTCGTACCGCACGAGCAAAGGGGTTGAGCGAAAAAGTAATTCTAAGAAAGCACACTTTGCGAGCGGCGCTGGCCCCCATAGTCACAATAGCTGGCTTGGATTTTGCTGGCCTGCTCGGCGGGGCGATCATTACCGAAAATATTTTCAATTTGCCAGGACTCGGTCGTTTGTCCATTCGAGCGGTTTTGATCGATTATGACTTGCCAGTCATTCTGACTACTACTTTACTTGCGGCGACATTTGTTGTCGTCATGAATCTCATCGTGGACATTCTCTATGCCTACATCGATCCTAGGGTGCGTGTTGCGTGACATCTCCTTTCCTCGAAGTTAAAAACCTGACTGTTTCTTTTCCAACGGAAGATGGTCTGGTTCGAGCGTCAAATGACATTTCTTTTACCGTGGCCCGTGGAGAAACTCTCGCCGTTGTCGGAGAATCCGGGTCGGGTAAGTCCGTAACTTCTCTTGCGGTCATGGGATTGCACAACCGCCGTAGTGCACAAATTTCCGGTGAGGCAATCTTGCATTTAGAAAGTGGAGACGTAGATACCATTTCCGCGCCCGAAGATGTAGTTCGTAAGTTGCGCGGAAAGTCGATGGCAATGATCTTTCAAGATCCTATGTCTGCACTTCATCCTTATTACACCGTCGGTGATCAGATATCTGAAGCCTGGGGCTTGTACAACGAAGGCTCGAAGAAAGACGGCATCAAGCGCGCAATTGAGATGTTAGAGCTAGTCGGAATTCCGGAGGCAGCTAAAAGAGTTAATGAATTTCCTCATCAATTTTCAGGTGGGATGCGCCAACGTGTGATGATCGGGATGGCACTTGTCAATAATCCCTCTCTCCTCATCGCTGATGAACCAACCACCGCACTAGATGTGACTGTGCAATCACAAATTTTGCAATTGTTACGAGATATGCAAAAAGAATTCAACATGGCGGTGATTTTGATAACCCACGACCTTGGCGTCGTTGCGGAAGTTGCAGATAGAGTATGTGTGATGTACGCGGGCAAGATCGTGGAGCAGGCCCAGATCGATGATATTTATTATGTACCAGATCATCCTTACACAATTGGGTTACTCAACTCGATCCCTCGTGTAGACCAATTAGACGGAAGGCGTCTGCTGGCAATTCCGGGCCAACCGCCCTCGTTGATTTCCTTGCCGACAGGTTGTGCTTTTCGTGCCCGTTGTTCTCTGTCGCATTTGGTACCGAACAATCTTTGTGCGACCAAGGTGCCCGATTTGGATGAAAAACTCACTGGTCATTTTTCTCGTTGCCATTTAACGGAGGCTCAATTGTCTAAGGCTCGTACCGCGCCAGGAGATGCATTATGACCGAACCTATCCTGAAGCTCGAGGGACTGACAAAATATTTCGATACAACTGCTGGTGGAATCTTCTCCCGAAAGAAGGGCACCGTAAAAGCTGTTGACGGTATCGACTTAGAAATTATGCCAGGCCAGACAGTCGGGCTCGTCGGCGAGTCAGGTTGCGGAAAGACAACGGTGGGAAGAACTGTTCTTAAGTTGTATGAACCTACCTCAGGAAAAATTGTATTCGAGGGCCGAGATATTACGAACCTGAGCCGTCACGATATGAAGCCTTTGCGCGCTCAGATGCAGATGATTTTCCAAGATCCGTTTGCTTCTCTTAATCCTCGTCAAACTGTGGGGTCTCTCATCGGTGCAACATTTGATATCCAAGGAATCACTCCTCCCGGCGGAGTAAAAGTCGAGGTCGAGCGACTTATGGAGCGCGTTGGACTAAATCCAGAACACGTGAACCGCTATCCACATGAGTTCTCAGGTGGTCAACGTCAGCGAATTGGAGTGGCACGGGCAATTGCACTTAAGCCAAAACTCATCGTCGCAGATGAGCCAGTTTCTGCCCTCGATGTTTCGATCCAGGCCCAAGTTGTCAATCTCTTAGATGATTTACAAAATGAGTTTGGAATGTCTTATCTTTTCGTAGCCCATGATTTATCCGTCGTGCAGCACATTTCTGATCGAGTAATCGTTATGTATCTTGGAAAGATCATGGAAGATGCTGACAAACACGACTTATTCTCTTCACCTCGCCACCCATATACAAAGGCTTTGCTCTCGGCGGTACCCGTCCCAGATCCAATAAAGGGACGTCAACGCGAAAGAATTATCTTGCAAGGCGATCTTCCGAGTCCTATGAATCCGCCGTCAGGGTGTGTTTTTAATACTCGTTGTTGGAAAGTGCAGGAGAAATGCAGAACCGATGTTCCGGCGCTTATTCAAATTGCGCCGAACCATCGGTTAGCCTGCCACTTCCCTGAGCCTGCTTAAGGACCTAAGCGACTTTTCCGCTGATTGATGCCGTTGCGGTACCAACAGCAACTGCTACAGATAGTGGATCTCCCGCTTTAGCGTCACATGCAATTGCGAACTTAAAGGATGTCGAGGCGCCGGCTGTAATCGGATCTGTCGGCGCACCTGTAATTCCATTATCTCCGTCAAGTACATCGGTGCAAGTATTTGTGCCCGAACTAATGGTGAAGAGAATTGTTGATGGATCAAGATCGGTGCTACCCGCGTTCTTTACTGTTACATCAAAAATATTGGCTGCCTGGCCTTTGACATAGTTGGAAGCAAATTGTCCTGGAACGAATGCCTTAGGGGCGCCGATCGTGAGAGCGATACCGCCCCCGAGGTTCAGTGCCGAGCCGAAGCCACCTGAGGCAGCCGCGGCCGATGTGCTAGTCGATGGAGTATTTGTAGCGCCGCTGTCAGATTTCTTTCCACCGCAGGCGGATAGCGCAAGTGCGGCAATAAGCCCCACGGCGATTAATGACTTCTTCATAGAATTCCTCTCGATCAGTACATCAGATGATGCTAATTCTAACAGTGGAATCGAAAGAGATAGCCCTTCGATTCCACTACTTCTTGGCCTAAGGCCACTACTAGCCGGTCCCATCTTCACCAAATGCGGAGTCGTTGGCTTTCGGATAAGTACATTCCATCGCCTTTTTTCAGATTGAAGGCCCGAGCAAACGAATCCATATTCTTGACAATTTGATTACACCTGAATTCGTTGGGCGAATGTGGGTCGGTTGCAATTTGACGCCGAGTTGCCTCTGGTCGACTCTTGCCTCGCCAGGCTTGCGCCCAGGAGAAGAAGAAACGCTGGTCACCAGAGAGAGAATCCACAACGGGCGCTGTTGAGCCATTGAGAGCCAACTGGTAGGCCTTGTAAGCGATGGAGAGGCCACTCAGGTCTCCAATGTTCTCTCCGACCGTGAGGGCGCCGTTGACGTTAATTTCAGGTGCTTGTTCAGGGCGCAAAATATCGAACTGATTTATCAACACCTCTGCTCTATTTTCAAATTCTTTTCGATCCTTAGCGGTCCACCAATCACTTAAATTGCCATCTCCGTCATATTTTGAACCTTGATCATCAAAGCCATGACTGATCTCATGGCCAATAATCGCACCGATTCCTCCGTAATTTGAGGCTGCCTCAGCATCGAATGTAAAGAATGGTTCCTGCAAAATTGCTGCAGGAAAAACGATTTCGTTCATGCCAGGGTTGTAATAAGCATTGACGGTCTGCGGTGTCATGTACCACTCGCTGCGATCGACGGGGGCGCCAATTTTGGCAAGCTCGAAATCACGAGAAAAAATGGCGATTCGTTCCATATTACCCATCAGATCCCTCGGGCTGATCTCGAGGGCTGAATAATCTCTCCATTTATCTGGGTACCCAATTTTGGGGGTGAACTTTCGCAACTTTTCCAGTGCTTTGACCTTGGTCTCCGGGCTCATCCACTCGAGCTCATCAATACTTTGACGGTATGCCTCAACCAGGTTTGCAACCAGAACTTCCATGGCCTTCTTGGCTTGAGGGGGAAAGTGGCGCTCTACATAGATTTTTCCAACCGCTTCACCCAGAGCCCCTTCTACTAATGAAACGCCACGCTTCCATCGATCTCTAATTTGAGGCGTACCGGAAAGAGTCGTGCCATAGAAGGAAAAGTTTTGGGCAACGATGGCTTCATTGAGATAAGGGGCCGCTTCGGAAATTATTTGCCATGTCAACCAAGAACTCCACGATGAAGAGTCAAAATTCGCCATTAGTTGGCCCAGTCCAGTAAAGAAATCCGGCTCTCGAACGACGACGCTTTCAAAGACACGATCTGATATTTGGCTAGCTTCCAGATATAAGGTCCAGTTAAAACCAGCAGAGAGCGTCTCAAGTTCTGATCTCGTGAACTTGTTATAAGTCAAAGTCGCATCTCGATCTTTCACCTGATCCCAGTGGCACTGGGCAATCAAGGTTTCTAGGGCTAAGACTTGACGAGCGTGACTTTCGCCATCGGCGATCTCAGCTAGCTGGAACATTTGGGCAACATGGAGCAGGAAAGCATCCCTGATGGATGAGTACTGCTCTTCGCGGTAGTAAGCCTCATCGGGCAGGCTTAACCCAGATTGACTTAAGTACAAAATGTTCTGGGTGGAGTCCATGTGATCGGTATAGACACTTGCACCTATAAGTCCGCCGAGACCCTTCCCATCGCACTCAGCCAGGAGACGGATAAATTCATCTGGTGTTTGTATCGCTTGTGCTTTCGACAAATCTCGAGCGATAGGGGAGGTTGCCAAAGATTCAATTCTTTCAACCGCCATGAAACTTGTGTAGAGAGCGGATATTTTGGAACCCTCATCGCTCGCATCGGATCCTTCAATTATTTCCCGGACTTGTTTTTCGGCCTGTTCATGAAGTGCATAACCAACGCCATCCGATGCCCGATCTGCGGGTATCTCGCAATTGGAGAGCCATTTCCCATTTACATGACGAAAAAGGTCATCTTGGGCCTTCACCATTGAATCAATATTCGCCGTTGTAATTCCACTCTTCATAAAATCCCCATTTCAAAAGGCTAAAACGCCTAAAAATTGTAGTTGAACTTTCAACTTTCAGGGTATGATGTTTCGGTGCCAGGGCAAAACGCTACTCCACCGACTCCTCAGTGGCTTAATCCATCAGAAATGAAGGCTTGGCGCAAATATATAGTGGCTAGTCGACGTCTTCTTGAAGCACTCGATTCAGATTTAGCCGGTCATGATCTCTCTATGCCTGATTATGAAATATTGGCTCAACTCAGTGACGCACCGGGTCGCAGGATGAGAATGAGCGATCTAGCGGATGTCGCAATGCTCTCTCGATCCCGCCTTTCTCATCGAATGAAGGTTATGGAAAAAGCAGGATGGGTGAAACGTGAATCCTGTCCAATAGATAAACGAGGGTATTTTGCAATTATGACCGCGAAGGGATGGAAGGCAATAGTTGCCGCCGCTCCAGATCACGTTGAGAGCGTTCGTACCAGGTTTATTGATCATTTGAGCAAAGCAGATCAAGTTGCGCTCGCCAAAATTTTCGAAAAAGTTGAAGACTCACTGCGACGTGCGGAGTCAGAGCTGGAGTAACAGAAGCAATTAGTTGTGAAATAAAAAAGACCCGCTGCTTTCGCAACGGGTCTTTTTTAATGTTGTTACTTTGCAGCGGCCTTCTTGCGACGGCGCTTCTTTGGTGCTGCTGCTGGAGCAGCAACTGCCTTCTTGGCAGCGGCCTTCTTGCGCTTTGGTGCTGCCTTCTTGGCAACAACCTTCTTCGCAGCGGCTTTCTTCTTTGGGGCGGCCTTCTTGCGCTTTGGTGCTGCCTTCTTGGCAACAACCTTCTTCGCGGCGGCCTTCTTCTTTGGTGCTGCCTTCTTCTTGGCAACAGCCTTCTTAGCAACTACCTTCTTGGCAGCGGCTTTCTTCTTTGGTGCTGCTTTCTTAGCAGCGGCTTTCTTCTTTGGTGCTGCTACTGCTTTCTTAGCAGCGGCCTTCTTACGCTTTGGGGCAACTGCCTTTTTGACAGCGGCCTTCTTGCGCTTTGGAGCAGATTTCTTAGCTGCAGCCACGTACTTCTCCAATCGGAATGGTCCGATCCGTCACCGGACCTGTTCATGGATAAGCGTGTCAGTAAT
>JANYDL010000085.1 GCA_025363635.1 Actinomycetes bacterium | reverse complement strand
CTTGGCGGCGATACCTCAGATGGATTTAGTCGGTACCGAGATATGCGACGTGTTGCTGCTCGATAGCCCAACGACCAATCTCGCTGAACATGAAGCGTCCTTTTCCCTGTGCCGGAAATATGCCATCACCATTTTTGAGAGCCCTCCGACCGATTGGCCCGGATTTTTGGGACACCACAATATCGAGTCCGTGATCGTTGCGGCTCGGGCAGATTCGTATCAACTACTCGCCCCGCATTTAGCGATTCTGTCCGACCAGGTGACCGATATTAAAGTCATACCGGACCTTGGTCGATTTTCGCGTCTCAGCACCACGGTTGAGAGCATTCAGGGCATTCCCGTCATTCACATGCACGACAGCCCCCTGGCAGGCTTTGGAGGAATTTTCAAACGCTTCTTTGACCTCCTCGTTTCTGCCCTCGTCATTACATTGCTCGCTCCGCTTTTACTCCTGGTCGCCTTCATCATTCGCTTTACATCGCCAGGTCCTGTTTTTTACCGGCAAGAAAGACTCGGGGTCGATGGGCGTCCCTTTTACATGCTAAAATTTCGCAGCATGCCCGTTAATGCCGAATCAAGTTCGGGCCCGATCTTCGCCACCAAGTCCGATCAACGCGCAACGCCCTTTGGCAAGTTCATTCGCAAATTCAGTGTCGATGAGTTGCCTCAGCTCTTTCAGGTGCTCAAAGGAGAAATGAGTTTGGTCGGTCCTCGCCCGGAGCGTCCTATCTTCGTCCATGATTTTCGCCGCAAGGTTCCAGGCTACATGCTGCGCCACCGGGTCAAGGCGGGTCTCACGGGCTGGGCTCAAGTCAACGGCTGGCGTGGAGATACCAGCATCGAAAAGCGCATCGAGTTTGATCTTTACTACATCCAAAACTGGTCCTTCTGGCTGGACCTCCGCATTATCTTTCTCACCGCTTTCCGCATTTTTACTGACCGAAACGCCTATTGAGTCCTGGCAGGGGCGCGACAGGGATTGACTATCGATTAGTCATATCAATGTCCAAGTTTGCGCCCTCAAAATAAATTATTAATTATTTCAGGCGATTACCTAATAGCCCCCCTCCAAATACTCTGGAACGGGGGTTGCACCTATTACCTAGGGTTATCAACACAAGAAAATCTCGAAACTGGACCGGGGAGGAACGCATGTTCGCCGCAAAGGGCCACACCGCAATCGCCGGGCTAACAATGTTAGTCGGGCTTGCCATACCCACCGTTGGGCATGCCAAGCACAAGCACAAGGGGTCATCATCGACGTCGTCCTCTTCTTCTCCGTCCGAACCCTCGTCATCAGACATTAAACTAGCGTCAAAAGAGACGGACGCTCCAACAGACTCATCTGTGAGTTTGAGCAAGACCAAATCAAAGAGTAGTGAAAAGGGCACGCGCCCCATTAGCGCCACTGCAGAGGTGGGCTACGTCTATTTTGGCGCCGGGTACGGTGCCGGTGCGGCTTATCAGCTTACTAAGAAATTTGAAATCAACGCCGACTTTCTCATGGCGAACGGCGAGGCGACCGCCTCGGGAGATGGAGCCTTTCAAGAATACATGAACGTCTCGGTGATGGAATTCGATTTTCTCGGGCGCTATTACGCCTGGAATTCTCTCAACGTTTCGGGTGGCCTGGGATACGCCATGCTGTCCGGTGACTACGGCGTCGTCGTCGGTCAAACGGGCCAGAAGCTCACCGCTCCTTATTCAGCCAGCGTGATTTTAGCGATCGCCGGCGTCGGTAACAATTGGAAGCTAAAAAACGGCTTCGTGCTGGGAGTCGATTGGATTAGCGTTGTCTATCCCATTAATACGAGTGTAACCGTTGACAAGCCTGCCGCGCCCAGTGCAGGGGCGTCAACCTCGGGTGCCGGCGCCAACTTTGATCCATACAATGGGAAAAGCCCTGAAGAACTGGCGAGCACAGCCATTGGTAAACAAATGCAATTTCGCGCCGCCGTCGTCCACGCCGGATACTCCTTTTAACTCACAGCCCCGCACCAAGTCCCTACCTTAACATCTCAAAAATATAGGGATATTCGCCCTAATAAAGTTTAGTCAAGTTCGCCCCCCTCCCATCCGACCTTGTCTTTGTTCGGAGGGGGACCATGACCATTGAAAAAAATGCCGCTGTGAAAGCCGTATTGAAGGCCAAAGGACCTGTTGCACTTTGCTGGGCAATCGCAATTCACATTGCCGTCTCGTTAGGCTGTTCGAATAACTCCACGTCGCGCGAGGTCTCTTCGGACGATTCCGAAAACTCTGCGAAGTTCGAGTCAGCGAATGCCAACCGTGACTCAGTCATCGAACCGCTCTCAACCGACGGCGCCTATCTCGCCGAAAATTTCCAAAACTACAAGATTTCCAAACAGTCGAACGGGACAGTGCTGATCACAGCGCCGAACGGCAGCGCCGCAAAGAAGAAGAACAACTCAAAATTGGACGGCATCCCGATCGGAGTGCTAGTCCTCGCAGCAGATCAAGTGGCCAAACTTCAAGATGCTAAGTCCGAGTACACGCGCCTTCAGACTCTGACTGTGGCTCACGCTGCGACCGACGATGCTGGTGGGTTCAAGGTTGAAGTGAAGTCCTTTCCAAACAGCTACTTGCTGATTCAAATCAGTACGGGGCAAAACGTCGTGCGCATCGCGAATATGGGCGATAAGCGCGCCGTCTCGGTGGTTTTCGATGGGGAAGATCCCACAAAATTCTATCCTTTGCTCCCTACAAGTCTGGCCCTCGACGTGCCGAAACTACTGGGCCGAGGCCGCGGGACACTTCTAACTGATAGCAGCTCCTTCAACAAGCGGGTCGCCGTTGGCAAATTTGGTGGGGTCATCATTACGCCTACCGGGACGATCGCCGGTTGGGGTACCAATTATTCAACCGCCAATTCTAGCCGCTTTGCTGGAGTCATGCCCACCGACGTCTATCAAGAAAGCTATGTGACGCCGCTGTCTGATTCAATCGTTGTCCAGGACCCCAGCGCCGCCAATCGTAGTAGTCCAGCAGTCTTCGTTTCAATTGTCGCGGGAGCGGAATTTGCGTGCGCACTTGAGCGCGTCAGCTCGTCCGTCTACTGCTGGGGTAACAACCAAAAGGGACAGTTGGGGCAAGCCGTGACCGTAGGCATTGATTCGAGCACCAGCCATCCCACCAGAGTCGCTATCTCTTCGCAAATCGTTCAGATCGCGGCAGGGGCACTTCACGCCTGCGCGGTCGGCACCGCTGGAGAACTTAACTGCTGGGGCCTCAATACGGCAGGGGAAGCGGGCGCC
>JANYDL010000063.1 GCA_025363635.1 Actinomycetes bacterium | reverse complement strand
TTAGAGGTATTTGTGCATGAGGTTATGGAAGCAATAACCACATCGCCATTTTTTACGGTGGTTGCTTTGCCGTTTACCGCGATATCAATCGCCGATTTACTCGACTTGTCAGAGAGATAAGTAGGAAGAATTTTTTCTAGTGCGCTCTTTGATGCAGTCAACGAGATGCGATCTTGTGGTCGCTTTGGTCCGGCAATCGACGGTACGACTATCGAAAGGTCGAGTTCAATGTGCTCGGAGAATCGAGGAGAATGTGAAGGATTGTGCCAAAGTCCTTGTCGCTTCGCATAACTTTCGACGAGGGCGATCTGGGCTTCACTTCGACCGGTCAGAGTTAGGTACTTCAAGGTCTCCTGATCGATTGGGAAGATTGCGCACGTAGAACCATATTCAGGGCTCATATTTCCGATAGTGGCGCGATTGGCCATCGGTACGGCAGAAACACCGGGTCCATAAAATTCCACAAACTTTCCTACGACTCCATGTTTGCGAAGCATTTCCGTAATGGTCAGGGCGAGGTCTGTAGCGGTCGTTCCGGCCGGCAATTCCCCATTCAATTTAAACCCAACGACACGTGGGATCAACATCGACACTGGCTGTCCAAGTAACGCTGCTTCGGCTTCGATGCCACCTACTCCCCAACCAAGAACACCTAGTCCATTCACCATTGTGGTGTGAGAGTCTGTGCCAACAACGGTGTCGGGATATGCACGTCGAACGCCCTCCACTTCCCTAATCATTACAACGCGGGCCAAGAATTCAATATTTACTTGGTGAACAATTCCTGTTCCTGGTGGTACAACTTTGAATTCATCAAATGCGCCCTGCCCCCATCGAAGAAAGCGATAACGCTCGCGATTGCGCTCGTACTCGACATCTGTGTTCTGCTCAAAAGAGGTATTGGTGCCAAAAAAGTCTGCGATGACTGAGTGATCAATGACAAGTTCAGCTGGGGCAAGTGGATTCACTTTTGCAGGATCCCCACCGAGATCGACAATCGCTTCTCGCATTGTCGCTAAATCCACCACACAGGGGACGCCTGTGAAATCTTGCATAACCACGCGAGCAGGAGTGAATTGAATTTCAGTATCAGGCTCGGCGCTGGGATCCCAATTGGCCAAAGCGCTAATTTGCGTAGCCGTAATATTCGCTCCGTCTTCGGTCCGCAGGAGATTTTCTAAAAGAATTTTTAGGCTAAACGGAAGTGATGCCGCATTTGAAATCTTAGAAATATCAAAGATCTCAAAGTTTTCACCCTGCACGTTCAGGGTGGACTTGGATTGGAAGGAATTTATGCTCATTTTGACCTCGCTCAATTTATCTTGATATCAAGATACCTTATTTGGTGCCTTTTGTGAAGGTTCGAAGTGTGCGACACACTCAACATGATGTGTCATAGGGAAGAGATCAAAAGCGCGGAGTGCGCTTAATTCGTATCCCAATTCAGATAGGTAGGCGGAATCCCGGGCAAGTGATGCAGGGTCACACGCTACGTAAACGATAGAACGGGGGCGATATCGCACAACTTGAACCAATACCGACTTTCCCGCACCTTCGCGTGGTGGATCCACAATGACAAGATTGGCTGCGGAGACCTTTTTTAATTCCGCGTCCACATCGCCCTTGTAAATACGGACCTGAGAGTTCCCATCAAAATTTCTCTGTGCATCTTGCGAAGCTGTACTGCTCGATTCGATCAGGTCCACCTTGCCGGATGATCCAATTCGGTCCAGTACCGCGGCGGTGAATAGTCCAACTCCCCCATAGAGGTCGAGAACATGATCGCCTCTTTGGACAAATTCAAGTACGGCTTGGGTGAGAACTAAAGGAGCAAGTGAGTGACTCTGCCAGAATGAATTCTGACTCACTTCAAGTGTGCGGCCTTCAATAATTTCATGCGCGACTTTGGGTCCTTCGGTAATCCGAGATTTTGAACCACGATGGGCCGAAGCGATTGCGAGAGTTCTTTCTGATTGACCGCTTACAGCAATCTCTACACGCGAACGAGGTGGCCAAATCTTCTTGGCTAATTCTGGAAATTTCAATTCTTCAACTAGAATCATGCAATCATCAACAGCAACGACATTGTGCGTACGTGATGCATAAAAACCCAGTCTGCCATTCTCATCACTTGCTGCAATCGATCGGGTGCGCCAATGTGTCGGGGGACCGACTTCCTCAACTTCAACTTGCACATCCATCTTTGCTAGGCGACTGAATTGCTCTTTGATTACTTCCGCTTTAAGCAGGCGCTGGTAAGGAGTCGAAATGTGTTGAAAATCGCATCCGCCACATAAATCTGGGGCTGCGAACTGACAAGGCGGCAAAACCCGCTCTGGTGAAGCCGTAATTATCTTGTACGCATCGGCCCTCACAAAACTCTTTGCAACACCGGTGATTTTTACTTCGACAGTTTCTCCAGAGATGGCATGTCGCACAAAAATCACATGTCCTTCGTATCGGGCAACAAAGTGCCCCCCGTGGGCTACTTTTTCAATCGTAAGGGTGTGAAGTTGACCCACTTCAAGGGATTTACCTCGTTCTATTGCCATAGAACCGAAGCCTATTGCGAAAGTTAGTGTAGGTTTTCACCGTGCACGTCGTAATCATGGGATGCGGACGCGTCGGTTCCTCACTCGCGAGCGAACTTGAAGCGGCCGGTCACTCTGTCGCCATCATCGACCTTTCTCGCGAGGCCTTTCGTCGACTCGGCGCGGATTTCAAAGGGAAAACAATCACAGGCGTCGGTTTCGATCGCTGCACGGACTTCGCGATCGCGGTGGGCCTCGTGTTGCTGACGCTGCTGCCGCTCGGCCTGCGTGCTGCCGGAGTGGTGATGATCTCGGTGCCGCTGTCGCTCGCGATCGGGCTTGCGCTGCTGTACCTGACCGGCTTCGGGC
>JANYDL010000036.1 GCA_025363635.1 Actinomycetes bacterium | reverse complement strand
GCTCTACCAATTGAGCTAAGTCCCCGTGGTTAACGGGAGTGGGCCTTGGAGGACTTGAACCTCCGACCTCTTCCTTATCAGGGAAGCGCTCTAACCAGGCTGAGCTAAAGGCCCGAAAACCTGCGTAAGGCTACAGGTAATTAGAGTAAGACCCAAAACGAGCCAAAAATTAACATCTCTAAACCTTTTTAGGATCCGTGATCTGCTCAGCTTCGGCGTTCTTCGTGACAGAGAGTACCTGAACTCCCTCCGCTAAATTGACCAGTTTGACTCCCATGGAATCTCGTCCAGTCTGGCGGACTTCACCGGCAGGGGTGCGCATAACCGTACCCGCCGAGGTAATTGCCATAACCTCATCTTCATCCTTGATAACCAGGGCGCTAACTAAGGAACCTCGGGAGCCTTCATCAATTTTGGCTGCCTTGATGCCAATTCCACCTCGTCCTTGTAAACGATATTCCTCAAGTGGGGTTTTTTTGCCGTATCCCCCATCTGTGGCGGTGAAGACAAAGAGTTGTGAATTTTGTGCATTAATTCGAGCCATGGTGAGAAGTTCATCTCCCGCTCGAAATTTCATGCCAATTACGCCACTTGTTGATCTACCCATGGGTCGAAGAGTTGCGTCATCAGAGGCAAAGCGAGATGACATTCCTTTTTTAGAAACTAAAAGAAGTTCATCATTTTCATGCACGAGCGTTGCACTGACAACCTCGTCGCCTTCTCGCAGTGTAATTGCAATGAGTCCACCGGCCCGAGGAGAGTCATACTCGCTCAGAGGCGTCTTCTTCACTAATCCTTTTTTTGTCGCTAACACTAAATAAGGTTCGACCTCATAATTCTTCACTGAGAGAACTTGCGCGATGGTCTCTTCGGGTTTGAAGGCCATGAGGTTAGCAACATGTTGTCCTCGAGCATCCCTACCTGAATCTGGAAGTTCGTGAACTTTACTGCGATACACGCGCCCTTGATTTGTGAAGAAAAGAAGCCAGTCGTGCGTGGAAGCAACAAAGAAGTGATCAACAACATCATCTTGCTTTAACGCTGCACCGCGAACTCCTTTGCCACCTCGTTTTTGGGATCTGTAAAGATCAGCACGAGTTCTCTTTGCATAGCCGGTATGAGTAATTGTCACCACGGCGTCTTGATCTGGAATAAGGTCCTCGGCTGAAAAATCACCCTCGCTCGCAACTATTTGAGTCCGACGATCATCTCCATATTTGATTACTAATTCCGCTAACTCAGTTTTTATTATCTCACGCTGCTTTACTTCACTTCCGAGGATGGCAGTGAGTTCAACAATGTCAGCCATAAGGCCGTCATACTCATCATTGATTTTTTGTCGTTCGAGGGCAGCAATTCTTCGTAATTGCATATCTAAAATTGCATTTGCTTGGATCTCATCCACATCGAGCAATTTCATCAACCCAGTGCGTGCTTCTTCTGGAGTAGAACTTGCGCGAATCAACGCGATAACCGCATCAAGTGCATCTAACGCTTTGAGATATCCACGAAGTATGTGAGCGCGGCGTTCTTTTTCCGTCAAACGATATTTCGTCCGCCTAACAATGACTTCCACTTGGTGGTCTATGTAAAATCGAACAAACTCATCAAGTCGCAGGGTTCGAGGAACACCATCAACCAATGCAAGCATGTTCGCCCCAAAAGTGTCTTGGAGTTGCGTTTGCTTATAAAGATTATTTAATACGACTTTTGGAATGGCGTCGTTTCGAAGAACAATGACAAGTCGTTGTCCAAGACGTTCATTACCCTCATCTCGTACATCTGAGATTCCTTTGATTTTTCCATCTTTTACTAATTCTGCGATTTTTAGCGCTAAATTGTCAGGATTAACTTGATAGGGAAGTTCTGTAATAACCAAGCACGTACGTTTATTAATCTCTTCAATGAGAACGACTGCACGCATCGTGATTGAGCCTCGCCCTGTACGGTATGCGCTTTCTATTCCAGTGCGTCCGACAATGAGCCCGCGAGTGGGAAAATCTGGTCCTTTCACGATTTTCAACAGTTGATTAAGTAGTTCTTCAGGTTTGGTTTCTGGGTGTTCTAAGGCCCAAGTGACTCCTTGAGCAATTTCGCGAAGGTTATGAGGAGGAATATTCGTTGCCATGCCAACAGCAATTCCTGCACTTCCATTGACAAGTAAATTTGGGAATCGACTAGGTAATACATCTGGCTCTGAGGAGCGACCATCGTAATTAGGTGAGAAATTAACAGTGTCCTCGTCGATATCACGCATCATCTCCATTGCCATAGGAGAAAGTCGTGCCTCTGTGTAACGCATAGCCGCAGCAGGGTCGTTACCGGGTGAACCAAAATTGCCGTTTCCATCAACGAGTGGGTAGCGCAACGACCACGTTTGAGCTAAACGAACAACCGTGTCATAAATCGCGGTATCGCCATGAGGGTGATATTTTCCCATGACATCGCCCACAATTCGGGATGATTTGTAATAACCCTTATCTGGTCTATACCCACCATCGAACATTGCATACAAAACACGGCGATGGACCGGTTTAAGCCCATCTCGAATATCCGGAAGTGCACGGCCAACAATGACGCTCATTGCATAATCGAGATATGAGCGCGCCATCTCCACTTGGAGATCTACAACTTCAACCCGATCAAAGTCTTTCTTGAGCTCGTCCATTGCCTACCTTTTCTTTGGATTAAATATCTAAAAAGCGAACGTCTTTTGCATTTCGTTGGATGAAGAGACGTCGTTGTTCAACATCCTCGCCCATAAGCACCGAAAAAAGATCGTCAGCGGCGGCGGCGTCATCGAGACCTACCTTTATTAAAACTCGGTGAAGTGGATCCATTGTCGTATCCCACAATTCTTTTGCTGGCATTTCCCCTAAACCTTTGAAGCGCTGAATCCCGTCTTCTTTCGGGAGACGTTTTCCAGCATCCACTCCAAGTTTGATAAAGCCATCACGTTCTCGATCGGAGAAGGCATATTGCACTGGCTCCTTCCCACCCCACTTCAATTTATATAAAGGAGGTTGTGCCAGATAAACATAGCCTTGCTCAATGAGGGGACGCATAAATCTAAAAAGTAAAGTTAAAAGCAGAGTGCGAATATGTTGACCGTCAACATCAGCATCCGCCATCAAAATAATTTTATGGTAGCGCAATTTTGCAATAGCAAATTCATCATGAACACCCGTGCCAAGAGCAGTAATTAACGCTTGTACTTCGTTGTTTTGCAGGACTCGATCGATCCGTGCTTTTTCCACGTTGAGGATTTTTCCTCTAATTGGTAAAACTGCTTGGTAACGTGAATCCCTACCACCTTTTGTGGAACCACCCGCGGAATCACCTTCAACGATATAAAGTTCGCATTTTTCTGGTTCTGTCCACTGACAATCCGCTAATTTTCCAGGCATTCCACGGCCCTCTAGTAAGCCTTTTCTGTTGCGCGACAAATCGCGCGCTTTACGCGCCGCTACTCGAGCAGCCGCGGCATCAATACTTTTTCGTAGAATCTCTTTTCCTTCAGTGGGATTTTTCTCAAACCATGCAGTTAATTCTTCATTGATGGCTTTTTGAGTAAATGATTTTGCTTCAGTATTACCAAGTTTAGTTTTGGTTTGACCTTCAAATTGCGGCTCAGCCAATTTGATAGAGACAATGGCAGTAAGACCTTCTCGACAATCATCACCAGTGAGTCGATCTTCCTTCTTACGAATGAAGCCCCATTCTTCGCCGAACTTATTAACAATGGAGGTTAAGGCAGTTCTAAATCCCTCTTCATGTGTGCCACCTTCTTGCGTGTTAATTGTATTTGCAAAGGTGTAGACAGATTCAGAAAACCCAGCATTCCATTGCATCGCAATCTCGAGAGACATTTTGTGTTTAGCGTCGGTTGCTGAGAATGCGATTATATTTTTGTGTGTTTCTCCGCGAGTCAAATTTAAATGTTTGACAAAATCTGAAATTCCGCCTTTGTAGTGATATCGGACATGAAGTTGTTCACCTTTATCGTCCACACGTCCTACACGTTCATCGCGAAGTGTGATTGTGAGTCCGGTATTAAGAAAAGCCATCTCGCGCAATCGAGTTGAAAGCACTTCGAAAGAAAAATCTGTGGTTTCGAAGATTTCTTGGGAAGGCCAGAAACGAACCGTGGTTCCGGTGAGTGTTGAAGGCTCACCTTGTAATACGGGCGCAGTAGGAACGCCAAGTTTGTATTCTTGCCTCCATTGAAATCCGTCACGTTGAACAACTACAGATAAATCTGTGCTGAGCGCATTTACCACTGAGATGCCTACACCGTGCAAACCGCCGGATACTGAATAGCCACCATCGCCAAATTTTCCTCCCGCGTGAAGAACTGTCATGACAATTTCGAGCGCTGACTTCTTTTCTACTGGGTGTATATCCACCGGAATACCGCGCCCGTTATCGACCACCTGGACACTGCCATCAGCCATCAGGGTTACATTGATCGCATCGCAATATCCAGCCAAAGCTTCATCTACAGAGTTATCCACTACCTCGTAAACAAGGTGGTGGAGACCCCTCTCACCCGTGGAGCCGATATACATTCCTGGCCGTTTTCGAACCGCCTCGAGACCTTCAAGGACTGTGATTGAGCTGGCGTTGTAACTGCCTGCTTTTCCCGGCACTAGAGCCCCTTTTCCACAGAGATCGACTGAATTAGCCGCTTCCTTTTGAAACCTGTTAAACCTGTCAAACCATTAGTTTGGAAGGGGCCCTCACGAGCCTTTTAGAGACCGTATCCCTAATTTCCTTCCGTTATCTTAGCGTGAAAACAAAATCTTTGTGGCGTAGATAAGCCGTAGGGGTGCCATTGGGGGCAGTAAATATGCGGGGGTGAAGGTTCCTATTGGGAGAGCTAAAGAAAAGGTCTCTTTTAGCCGTATGTATCTCTTGGTCCTTTAGCCCCTCGAATAGTTCGAAGCCCCTTCTTCCAGGTCGGCCCTTGGGGACCAATGATGTGAAGGGCGTCGACCAAAACTCCAGGGGCGCTGCGCTGAATATTGCTTAGGAGATCGGGGGAGACAATCTTCAACTGGACCGCCCACGCCGTCGATGAGGTTTGAATGGTCAACACCCCATCGAGGAGTGAGATTGGAGAGGTGTGTTCGGCAATCTCATCTCCAACCACCGAGGGCCACAGAGAGAAAAGGTTGCCCTCCGCTAAGCCTGCTTCCCAATCCCTTTCCGCAACAATCTCGGAAAGAATATTTCCTAAAAGTTGAGGGTCGTTGGTAGAGCCTCTACTCACTTCAAGATTTTTTACATTTTTTTTGTTTATTTTTCTCCCTGATTGGAATGAGCGAAAAAGTTCCAGTGCTAAATCTTTTTTTGCCATCAACTTTTCCTTCCTACAACTTTTCCAGGAAATACGTAACGCCGATCGGAATCTAAGCCCAGTGGTAAATCACTTTCAACCGCCGCCGTAATTATTGTTTGCTCGGCAGCCTGGGTGGCTTCCACCAATTGTTGACGGCGTGAGGTATCGAGTTCGGCAAAAACATCGTCAAGAATAAGTATCGGTTCAGATCCTTCACTTTTTAAAAGTTTAAAAGCCCCCAACCTTAAGGAAATTGCGAATGACCAAGACTCACCGTGGCTCGCATATCCTTTCGCGGGAAAATCACCGAGTTGGAGATGAAGGTCATCTCGATGCGGTCCTAGCAAAGTCACACCCCGCTCAATTTCTTGATATTGGACCTCGATCAATTTTTGGGAGAGTAGATCTAAGTTTGCACTTACTTCATTAGTTAAACTTAAAGTGGAGGATTTATAGAATATGGTCGCTTGTTTAGTTTCATTGAGATTTTTGTAACTTAATTCTACCCACGGGTTGAGCACTTCACAGAGCTTTATTCTTTGAGTAGTTAGATTTGCTGCTAATACTAAAAACTGTTCGTTCCACGGTGTAAGAGCACTTTGAGGTGCCCTGGTCTTCAGTAAAATATTACGTTGTTTTACGACTCTTTCGTAGTCAGTAATAACTCCAGCCATACGAGGTGAGCGGGTAATAAGTAAACGATCGAGAAAATCACGACGTTGGGTTGGGTCACCTCGAACCAGGTCAAGATCTTCGGGGGAGAAATACACTGTTTGACATGCGCCTAGAATTTCTTTTTGGCTTCGTACCGCGTTTTGATTCAAACGCGCGCGATTGGCTTTCGAAATATTGATTTCTAAATCGACTTGCAGCGTTCTATCATCTTTTGCAATCTCTGCTCTTATTATCGCTTGATTGCTACCCAACATCACTAAAGGCTGATTTTGGGAAGTTCGGTGAGAACTTAAGAAGGATAAATAGATAATTGCCTCAACAATATTGGTCTTTCCAGAGCCATTATCTCCGATGAAAGTAGTAGTACCTCCATTGAGTTTTAGATCCAGCTCTGGATATGACCTAAAATTGGTAAGCGATAGGTGATTTATTCGCATTCATTTATGAGGCGTAGCGCATCGGCATCAGTAGGTAACGATAGTTTTCAATCGGATCACTGTCGCGTTCGTTCTTTCCTGTGAGGATCGCCGGTTTATTTGATCCTGTGAAAGATATTTGCACAAATGGGGTGCCAACAGCCTGTAAACCATCAGCTAAGAAGACTGGGTTAAATGCGATTGTGATTGCTTCACCAGTTAAAGATATCTCTAGCGCCTCTGTTGCTTGCGCCTCTTCACCGGCACCCGCCTCTAGTTCTAGTGTTGTGTTTGAAAAGGAAAGTCGTAATGGAACTGTTTTATCTGTAACTAGGGCGACTCGACGTACTGAATCTAAGAAAGGTGCTACTTCTATAACTGCTGTTGTCGTAATTGTTTGCGGGAGCAGATGGCGATACGGGGGGAAAGTTCCGTCTAACATTCTAGAGGTCATTGATTTTCCGTCGCTGATAAATCCTGCTAATCGATCATTAGAAGTTGACGGTGTTAGTGAAAGAGAAACACTTTTAGTTCCTATAAGAGATTTTGTGGCATCTGCTAACGTTCGGGCTCTCAATAAAGCTGTTGTTTCCAAATTTGGTTGTGTGGCTTGCCATTGCAATTCTCTAACTGCTAAACGATATCGGTCGGTTGCCGCTAAAGTAATTACGTCTTGATTTATATCGACGTGGATCCCTGTGAGAGTTGGAAGCGAATCGTCTCTTCCTGCTGCTATAGCAACTTGCGCCACCGCTGTAGCAAAAAGATCGCTCGCAATTATTCCTGTGGTTTCAGGTAATTCTGGTAAGTTGGGATAATCGTTAAGAGAAAGTGTTGGAAGGGTGAATTTCGCTGTTCCTGATGTAACCAGGACTCGTGATCCATCTAGTTGAACCGTGACACTTTTATTTGGTAGTGCTTTTGAAATTTCAGCTAGGAGTCTTCCCGGGACTAAAACTTGGCCTGTTTCTGATACCTCTGCAGAAAAATGCACTTTGCTAGAGGTTTCCAAATCAGAGCCTGAAAGAAAAACTTCATTGTTTTCTACATTAATAACAATTCCTAACAGAGCAGTCATGATTGGTCGAGTCGATAGACTCCTTGAAACCCAGCTGACTGCATCAGATAAAACATGTTGTTCGACGGTAAATTTCACGCCGCACCTCTCATTAGATTGTCGCCTTCATTGTGAAGGGAGCCTATTTTCAAGTCTTCCATATTGTTCTCCACCCTCAACCTTTTAATAGATATAGATAGTCGTAGTAACTAAGACCTTTTTTGTGGGTAAATATCAAAATTCCTGTTCACAACGGAGATTTTCTTTTTTAACCCTGTTAATAACTCACTTCCTTCTCTGGACAACCTGTTCTAAAAAAGATCACAATTAAAACCCCCCAACCTTTCCTAGTAGCCTTTCAACAGATTTCCACAAAAAACGGAGAAAAATAGAAACTTATCCACAACTTTTACACAGCCTGGGGGTAAATAGACCTAATTCGGACATTTTACCCGTTTTTCGCTTGTTGTCGTATCCGGTTGGTTAATTCGGTTACTTGGTTGTAAATCGAGCGGCGCTCAGCCATTAAATGACGGATTTTTCGATCTGCATGCATAACCGTTGTGTGATCCCTTCCTCCAAAAAGTTGTCCTATTTTTGGCAGTGAGAGTTCCGTGAGTTCTCGACAGAGATACATAGCAATTTGGCGGGCGTTTACCAACACTCGGGATCGTGAAGTGCCGCATAAATCATCCAAAGTGAGGCTGAAGTAAGCAGCGGTTTGAGCCATGATTGTTGCGCTTGTTATTTCCAAAGCCGTCTCTGTTGGAATGAGGTCTTTAAGAACAATTTCAGCCAGCGAAAGATCCACGCCTTGACGGTTGAGGCTCGCGAAAGCTGTGACGCGGATTAACGCCCCTTCTAATTCACGGATGTTTGTTGAAATTTTACTAGCGATGTATTCCAGAACATCGTCCGGAGCATTTAACTTATCTTGCGCCGCCTTCTTACGCAGAATGGCAATTCGAGTCTCTAATTCAGGGGGCTGAATATCTGTAATTAAACCCCACTCAAACCTACTTCGTAAACGATCCTCCAAAGTAGTGAGTTGTTTCGGAGGACGGTCACTTGAAATCACAATCTGTTTGTTAGCGTTATATAGAGTGTTAAATGTATGAAAAAACTCTTCTTGTGTTCTCTCTTTATTTTCTAAAAATTGAATATCATCAACTAGTAAAATATCTAAATCTCGATATCTACGCTGAAAAACCGATGCTTTATCATCGCGGATAGAGTTAATAAAATCATTTGTAAACTCTTCACTTGAAACATAACGCACACGAACCCCGCCGTATAACTCTTTTGCATAAGCCCCAATTGCGTGAAGTAAGTGTGTTTTACCCAACCCAGACTCACCGTAAATAAAAAGTGGGTTATACGCTTTCGCAGGTGCTTCAGCTACAGCCACAGCAGCTGCATGCGCAAAACGATTCGAGGCGCCGATAACAAAAGTTTCAAAGATGTATCGAGGATTTAATTGTGAAATTTCCATATTTTTTGAACTTGAAAGATCAGCTCTACCAGTGCCGGATTTCGGAGCGACAAACTCGATGACTACATCCTGGGTTGGAGTCTCCTCCTCCTCTAAAGTCTCATCAACCGTGACCGCGATATTTGTTCGCTCGCCAAGTTCGCGGGAAAGAACTTCGCTGACAATATTTCGTAGCCGGGTTTCGAGGACATCTTTAGCGAAAGCATTTGGCGCAGCCACCAACAAGTTGGTAGCGCCATTTCCTTGTAGAAGGCCCAAAGGTTTGGTGAGAGAGAGGAATGCACGATGTGCCGGGGTATCGATCTCAACATCTGAGATCACTCGAAGCCAAAGATCTGAAAGTTCAACCTGCGTTAATGTCATTACAACCCCTCAAAAGATATACACAGCGTTATCCACAGGCTGTGGTCTAAACCTGAGGTTGAGCGTCTTAGCCAACCAGAACTGGCTTAAAAACAACTCAACTTGTGGATGATGTTGGAAAAGTAGAGGTCTTTCCCAAGAAAAGCAAGTAGTTATCCACAAGATCACACCTCATAGAGAAAGACCAAAACTCTCCAGATGAATGGTTCAGTTTGACCCCCTTCACCCTTGACCTCTACCGTTACCTCTTCACTCTCATTTAATCGAATTTTAAGAATTTTCAAGGAGTCCCTCATGACCAAACGCACCTTCCAGCCGAATGTACGTCGGCGAGCGAAGAAGCATGGCTTCCGCGCCCGCATGGCGACACGCGCCGGCCGAGCCGTTCTTTCTGCCCGTCGTGCTAAGGGTCGCGTTCGAATCTCAGCGTAGCCTCCTCTCGTGCTACCACGAAGCGCACGCCTAACCTCGCCTAATGATTTTGCTCGTACAACTAAAAGCGGTTTTAGGTTTACATCATCATCTTTGGTGACTTATTTGTATCTCACGGGAGAAGATTCCCCTGCACGTACTGGATTAATTATTAGCAAAAATGTTGGAGGGTCAGTGGTCCGGCATTCAATCGCGCGCAGGTTGCGAGCCGGTCTACGCGAACACCTCGCGGATCTACCTGATGGTGCATTATTGGTCGTTCGAGCACTCTCTTTGAAACAGAGAAATGACCTCCAAGCAGAACTATCAGAGATAATTCCGATCCTTATAAGTAAATCCAAGGCCGCTAAGTGAAAGCGCTGATCACTGCGCCGATAAAGGTGTACCAAAAATGGATTTCTCCGATGTTCCCTGCTCGTTGTAAGTATTACCCATCTTGCTCGTCATATGCACTTTTAGCGATCACAACGTATGGCTTGAAAGGTGTAGCGATGGCAGGATGGCGTTTACTTCGCTGTAACCCTTGGTCATACGGTGGGGTTGACTATGTAAAGCCAAAAGACAGTTCACTAGTTAGTGAGGGCGTAATTCAATGAGCACTATTCTAAAACCCTTATATATCGCTGTTTCTTGGGTGATTATCACTATACACAAAGCAGTATCACCCATTTTTTCAGCGGATAGCGGAATTTCTTGGGCGCTCTCTATCATCGGTTTAGTAATCCTTATTCGAATTCTCCTCATCCCACTGTTCGTGAAACAAATTAAGAGTCAAAGAGCCCTCACGGCCCTTCAACCTCATCTCAAAGCCATTCAAACTAAACATAAAGACGATCGACAAAAGCAATCAGAAGAGATGATGAAGCTTTATAAAGAGCACAAAACAAATCCTCTTGCTTCCTGTTTTCCTATACTTGCGCAAGCGCCTATTTTCTTCGCACTCTTCACTGTACTCAATGGAATTGGAAAGAACCCCCCTGTTGCACACGGAGTTCTTACACAAGCGGATGTAAATAATGCTGCTCACGCAACGATTTTCGGGGCAAGAATTTCAGCAACTTTTCTCGGATCACCCGATGGCTCGGTTAAACTTGTCACAATTTTGTTAATTGCGTTTATGTCCATTACTACATTTACAACTCAACGTCAGTTGATGGTTAAAGGTATGCCGAAAATGGATTCAAGCAACAATATGATGTTGCAACAACAGAAGATTATGTTGTATGCATTCCCATTAATTTTTGCAGTCTCTGGAGTGAACTTCCCTATTGGTGTTTTGATCTACTGGTCGACGACGAACCTCTGGACGTGGGGACAGCAGTTCTATGTCATCAAACGAAACCCGACCCCGGGCTCTCCCGCCTATCTAGAGCTTCAGGAAAAACGAGCGAAAAAGAACGGGACCTCCTTATCTGAAGAAACCACTGTGATTGAAACGCCGGCTGAAACCGAAATTAAAGGTCAACGTCAACAACCCACAAAGAAGAAGAAACCAAAAAAGAAGTAGCTTTCTAAATAGCCTAAAAAGGATTATTTATACTAAACCCGACAAATGGGTACAAGGAGCGGATTATGAGTAAGAGCGACACGATGGACGAGGCGATCAAGCCTGAAAAATCAGAGAAAGAGACCTCCCTCATAGCAAAATTGGAGGAAGAGGGCGATATTGCCGCAGATTACCTCGAAGGCCTTCTCGATATCACCGATCTCGATGGCGATATCGATATAGATGTTGAAAATGACCGGGCCTCACTTGCAATCGTCGGTGGAAAGTTACAACACTTGGTAGGCAACGACGGTGAGGTCTTGGAGGCCATACAAGAGTTAACCCGTCTTGCTGTTCAAACCTCAACAGGTGACCGGAGCAGATTAATGCTCGATATTGATGGGTACCGCGCCGGCCGTAAAGCGGAGTTGCGGAAATTGGCTCAAAGCAGCGCAGAGGAAGCAAAAGAGAGCAAGAGCTCCATCAAACTTGCGCCTATGAATGCCTTTGAACGAAAGATCATTCACGACACCATTCAAGAGCTAGGTTTAACGAGTGAATCTGAGGGTGAAGACCCAGACCGCTGCGTCATTATTTTTCCTGCCTAAATGGAGGGGCTGGTTTCACGTGAAACCTTAATTTCCCGCTATTTTCCTGAACGCGAGCATGAAATTCGCACTTATGCTGACTTTCTTGTTGACCAAGGAGTGCTTCGGGGTTTAATTGGTCCACGTGAGGGTGAGCGCATTTGGGAGAGGCACATCTTTAACTCCCTTCCGGTATCAACCTTGATCCCTCCGAGTGCAGGTGTGATTGATATCGGCTCCGGGGCAGGTCTTCCAGGCATACCCTTAGCGCTGGCTCGTCCAGATATTTCAGTCACTCTCATCGAGCCCCTGCAAAGGAGAGTCGATTTCCTTCTTGAAGCCTGCCAAGGACTTCCCATCACAATTCTCCGCGGACGGGCGCAAGATTTTAAAATTCGAGCACAGGTGGTGACTGCGCGAGCCGTCGCTCCACTCGAGAAGTTACAAAAAATGAGTTGGCATCTTCTCGATAAAGGCGGCTTTCTACTAGCGATCAAAGGTCAATCGGCGCTAGAAGAGGCATCCACCTTCCCTGGGGCGCACTTCCATGAAATTGAACTCGATGGGCTCGAGTTAGGTCGCGTCATCTCGCTTCAAAAGGGTGCTTGAATAACTCCATGGACGATTCACGTGAAACACCCCCGATCGTGGGTCGTCAAGTAATTGGTGTAAGGCGCCTAAAAGAGGCGATGGCGAAACCCCGTTCCCTACGTATTTTTTCAGTATCAAATCAAAAGGGTGGAGTCGGGAAGACCACGACGACAGTTAATATTGCCGCCGCCCTTGCTATGGGGGGCTTGAGAACTCTCGTCATAGACCTGGACCCCCAAGGCAATGCGAGTACCGCGCTAGGAGTTGAACATCAGAGCAATAGCGGGATTTATGAAGTGTTGATGGGAACCGCCTCAGTAGCCTCTGTCGTACAAAAAGTTACGGGATTTCCCCACCTTGAATGCATCTCTTCGAATACCGCTCTAGCACAAGCAGAAATTAATTTGGTTGGGATGGTCGCAAGAGAACTACGACTCAAAGAAGCAATCAATGAGTTGGTGGAAATTCGAGAGAGTCAAGGTGAGGGTTTTGATTATATTCTCATCGATTGCCCACCGAGTCTTGG
Organism: Actinomycetes bacterium; assembly: GCA_025363635.1. GTDB lineage: Bacteria > Actinomycetota > Actinomycetes > Nanopelagicales > Nanopelagicaceae > QYPT01. Next base: position 28,102 of record JANYDL010000036.1, on the reverse strand, counting down.
CTTACTAACAGTCAACGCTCTTGCGGCTGCTCAAGAATTATTAATTCCAATTCAATGTGAGTACTACGCACTCGAAGGGCTCACTCAGTTATTAGAAACGTATTCAATTGTTAAAAAACGCCTCAATGCAGATCTTAAACTCACAACGATTGTCCTAACGATGTTTGATGGAAGAACTCGTTTAGCAAATGATGTCGCAGCTAGCGTTCGTTCACATTTTCCTTCTGAGTTAATTGATATTCCAATCCCAAGAGCTGTACGAATTTCCGAAGCTCCTTCTTACGGACAAACAGTGATGACCTATGACCCTGTTTCTCCTGGAGCTGTGGCATATATGCAAATTGCTCGGGAAATTTCAGAGCGAGGGAAAGCTTTTGATTCAAATGTAGTAAGTATTAATTACAAGAAGGGAGAAACCGCGTGAGCGTAAAACGTGGCGGTCTTGGAACAAATTTGGATGCACTTATTCCAACTTCGCTTTCTATCCAAGGCGTTGAAGTCGCTCAACAAAATGAAATTTCAATCGACTCAATTTCTCCCAACCCAAGACAACCACGAACATTTTTTGACGAAGAAGCGCTGAAAGAATTAACTGAGTCCATCAAGGAAGTCGGGCTCTTACAACCTCCTGTTGTCAGGGAGATTTCTTTGGGACGATACGAATTAATAATGGGAGAGCGACGTTACCGAGCGGCTAAAGCGGCTGGTCTATTGAAAATTCCAGTGATAATTAGGCAAACATCTAATGATGAATTACTCCGAGAAGCACTGATAGAAAATATACACCGTAGCCAATTGAATCCTCTAGAAGAAGGAGCCGCTTACTCACAACTTCTTAATGATTTCCATTGCACGCACGAAGTGTTGGCAACCAAGATTGGTAAATCCCGTTCGCATCTAACAAACACCATCAGACTCTTACAACTGCCCACGAGCGTTCAACGTAAAGTTGCTTCCGGAGTAATTTCGGCTGGTCATGCACGAGCACTTTTAGGGTTACCTAATGATGCAGAGATTGAAAAAATTGCAAACAGGATAGCCTCTGAGGGCTTAAGTGTTCGCTCTGTTGAGGAGATTGTTTCGATCGGGACTTTCAGCAAGCCAAGGAAGCGAAAAAACGAAAGCCCAGCTAGCAAATTCTTGGAAATGTCAGAACATTTGTCAGAATTTTTTGACACTCGAGTTAGCGTTCATAATGGAAAGAGCATAGGAAGAATCGTGATTGAATTTTCTGGTGTGGAGGATCTTCAAAGAATTGTGAAAATTCTTGAGAAATAGTTTTAGCCTTGCAGTTGGAAACCGCTACTGCGCCGTTCTATTTCTTGTTTGACGACCTGCCCTAGAGCCTTCACTCCATCACGAATTCTTTCAGGGGTTGGATGGCAGTATGACAAACGCATTGCCCATGTACCAAATCCGTCTGCATAAAAAGCCGTTCCTGGCACGTAGGCCACCTTTGCAACAATAGCCTTTGGCATCATGAGTTTTGTATCAATTTCTGGAGGCAAATTTACCCAAACATAAAATCCTCCCCCTGGTTTAGTCCAGGTTGCAGAGGCAGGAAAATATTGTTCCAACGATTCCAACATTGCGTCACGCCTTACCTTGTACAACTCGCAAAAAGAAGAGATTTGATCACGCCAGGGTTGATCAGCTAAATAATTGGAGATTGTTAATTGTGTAAAATTAGATGGACAAAGTATTGAAGATTCGCTTGCAATCACTAATTTTTCTTTAAGTGAGGGTGGAACTAAAGCCCAACCAACACGCAATCCAGATGCAATTGTTTTCGAGAAAGACCCAAGATAAATAACATTTTCGCTATCTTCAGCACGCATGGCATTAGGAGAAGGTTTGTCAAAACCCAACAGTCCATATGGATTATCTTCAACCACAAAAATTTGTTCATCGCGACAAATTTCCAAAATTTCCGTTCTTCGATCAGCCGGCAGTAATACACCTGTCGGGTTCTGATAATTAGGAATAATGTAGAGAAATTTTATTTTTCTACCAGTCGCACGCACTGAAAGAATTGCTTGTCGAAGCGCTTCGGGGACAATCCCCTGGGGATCCATGCTGACGTGTACGACCTGTGCTTCATATTGGTGGAAGGTTCCAAGCGCTCCCACATATGAAGGGGCTTCTACGAGGACTACATCACCCGGGTCGATAAAAATTCGAGAAATAAGATCTAAAGCTTGCTGAGATCCGGTTGTCACAATAATGTCATCTGGATTTGCACGTATGCCTTCTAGCGCCATCACATCACAAATTTGCTCTCGGAGTTTTGGGTGCCCTTGTCCACTCCCATACTGCAGAGCTTCAGCGCCATTTGTCACGATGAGATTATGAACAACGCTTGCCATCATTTCCATCGGTAAGGCAGATAAATTGGGCATTCCTCCAGCCAAGGAAACAATCTCTGGTCGTGAGGCAACGGCAAAGAGCGATCTAATTTCACTAGGTTGCATTCCAGCTGCCCGAGCAGCAAACCGCTCCTCGAGAAATTGAGGATCTCCAGTTTGGTGGCGGGTCAGATTTGATGGCATTGGAGCAGTCTTTCACATCAATGCGCGGTGCCGAATTCGAGTTACTACCCCCGAAGACCAGCCTTGCGCAGGTCAGCGATTTTTAAGGTCCCTGTTTTAGCATCATCCTGCGACGATAAATAGAGGCGCTGGATCGCAATAACGACTGCTTCGGCAATAACATCCCGAAAATCTGGCCTCGTGAGCCTGCTGGCATCTCCCGGGTTACTCAAATAACCAACATCAATTCGAACTGTAGGAGATTTTGTAAGCCGCAATAAATCCCATGTCTTAGCGTGAGTCCGACAATTCTGTAGGTCAGTCCTAGCACAAATCTCTCTTTGCACTAAGGAGGCGAATCTTTCACCTACGACCGAATGTATGCCGTGGGCGCCGCTGCCGTAGTAATAAGTCGAAATACCGTGTGCCTTCTCATTGCTGTATGTATCAGCGTGAAAAGAGAGAATGAGATCTGCTTTTGTTTCATTTGCAAAGGAAATTCTTTCCATTTCACTAGGCGCATTAGTCAAACCACGTGTAAGAAACACGCTTACCCCTAAAGCCAAAAGTCTTCCTTCTAGACGTTGTGCGATATCGTAAACAATTTCCGATTCCGTGCAGCCACGCCCAGTAATTCCAAGATCAGAACCCCCGCAACTGGGATCGAGAACGATTATCTTGTTAGCCAAGGAGGGGCCGCGATTCTTTTGTACTGCGCTCTCTCGCAAAATAACAGGGGCTCCTCCCGAAACCGTACGAGTGAGACGCATGAGTGCTGTGATAGTTGCAGCACCGCATCTTCCATCAACTGAAACACCAACAGATTTTTGAAATTCTCTAACAGCGTTCTCAGTGCGTAATCCATAAACTCCGTCAACGCGTCCACAATCAAAACCCATCTCAGTGAGTCTGCCTTGTAAGGTTGCAACATCGTCGCCTCTCATAAGCGGAGAGACTTGCAAGAAAAGAGAACGATCACCTAATTTCCAACGAGCCTCCTCAAGAGCACGTAAAGTCACCGAGTTAACAATTCCGTTTACAGAGAGTCCGCGAGATTGTTGGAAATCCCTAATTGCTAGCACAACTTCTTCGTCAATGATTGTTGGGTTGATGTCGGAAGGACGAGTAAGCAGACACAAACGACTCAAGATGTTTATGACATGGGCGGGCAGATCACCACTCGCACCAAGAGTCAGTTCGACCTCTTCCATTCTCTTTTCCCCAAGCTATGGAACGCGACGACAACGGGCAGAAGGCTTAAATAAAAGCCTCAAGGTCCTTAAGGAGAGCAGGTTTTGGTTTTGCTCCAACGATTGTTTTGACGACTTGACCGTTAACAAAAACATTGAGAGTTGGGATAGAGCTGATTCCATACTTGATTGCAATTGCTGACTCTTCATCAGTATTCAACTTTACAATCTTTATTTTATCGCCATATTCATTCGCTATTTCTTCAAGAATCGGAGCAACTGCGCGACAAGGTCCGCACCATTCAGCCCAAAAATCCACCAGCACGGGAGTGCTGCTCTTTAGTACAACCTCATCAAAAGTTGAGGTTGTGACCGCTTGTGATGCACCCATTTCTTACTCCATTTCATTTTTGATTCAGTTGCCTACTTTACAGCTCGATAAGTCTTTTTACCTGATTCAGTGCCCCACCAAGAATTTCTCTGCGTCCAAAGCGGCTTGACAGCCTGATCCTGCAGCCGTTATCGCCTGTCGATATCGATGATCAACGAGATCTCCGCACGCAAAGACGCCATCAATATTTGTTTGGGTCGTCCGGTCATTTACGAGTACGTAACCTTCGCTATCTAGATCCACCTGACCTACAACCAATTCACTTCGTGGAGAATGACCTATCGCAACAAAAAGTCCTGTGAATTGATGGCGTTTAATTTCTCCGTTCAAAGTGTTGCGAAGACTTAGTGCCTCCATTTTCTCCGCTCCTAGAACATCAACAACTTCGTGGTTCCACAAAATTTCAATTTTGGGATTGGAGAGGGCGCGATCAACCATAATTTTAGAGGCGCGTAAAGTATCTCGACGGTGAATCATGACAACTTTGGTGGCAAAACGAGTAAGAAAAGTTGCTTCTTCGACAGCAGAATCTCCGCCACCGACAACAGCTATCACTTGATCTCGAAAGAAGAAGCCATCGCACGTGGCACACCATGAAACACCGCGTCCAGAAAGCCGTTTCTCATTTTCTAAACCAATCTCGCGATACGCGGAACCCATTGCAAGGACTACAGACTTGGCACGTAATGTGTTTCCAGCTCCATCTTTAAGAGTTTTTATTGTGCCTGAGAGATCCATTTGGACAATATCGTCAGTCACCAATGTTGTTCCAAAACGGGCTGACTGTTGACGCATGGAGTCCATAAGATCTGGACCCATCACGCCGTCGGTAAAACCAGGGAAATTTTCAACTTCAGTCGTGTTCATCAATGCTCCGCCAGCAGTCACTGAGCCTTCATAGAGTATCGGTGAAAGTTGTGCACGGGCGGCGTAGATGGCGGCGGTATAACCTGCTGGACCAGAACCAACTATGACGACTTGGTGAACAGTATCTTTCGGAACATTTTCGGTTGTCATAACGTGACCATAACGCCAATTCAGGCGTCTTTATTCCCTTCCTCTGATTTAGACCTCTTTAATTGCGCCCTAACCATCGTGGCCATGGTAGAAATTTCCTCTACTCCTAAAGCTTTGGCAGAGAAGTAATACCCAAGAGGGCTGATAAGTAAGACTAAGAGTAATTCTCCTGTTCTGACGATCGCTGTCGATTCATTGCTAACCCATGTGAAGTATTGGGAAATGGCAAACAAGGGCAACATGGACATGAGTGAGGCAATAAGTAAACGCATATGTTGGGATGAGAAATCGCTATAACTGATTCGACCTGTGTGGCGTGAAAGGAGCGCTAGGGTGATGAAGAGCCCAACGATATAACTGATTGAAAATGCCACACCCAGTCCGACGGTCACCCACTCATTCTTTAATGCGGCTAGAGAGAAATAAGATAATAGAACCGAAATGATATTTATGATTAGGATCGAGATCACCTGCGTTTTAGTGTCTTCAAAAGCGTTAAAACCTCGCACCAGAATAATATTGATGCTAAATGCAACCAACCCAATACCGAGGGCAGAGAGTACATAGCCAATATAGACAGAGTCTGCTTTTCGAATTCCGAAAAAAAGCACTCGGGTAATAACCGGACCGAAAAGCAAGAAAGCCACGCCGGCTGGAACCGTGACTACACCAACCATCTTTATAGCGCGGAGTAATTGATCACGAACTTCTTCGCGCTTCTTTTCGATCGCTAATTTGGAAAGCTGCGGCAGAAGAGCTGTAATAAGAGAAATAGTTACGATCGAATACGGCAGCATCATTATCAAATAAGCATTTCCGAATGGTGTGAAACCGACCCCTGTTTTGATTCCTTCCTTAGCACTTCTTACCGCTGCGCTGGTCGCAACATTTACAGTTACCAAATAACCCAGTTGAGAAATGAGCACATAAACCAAAGTCCAGCCTGCCAATGAAAATGACTTCCCCAGCCCTTTCACTCCAAATCGAGGTCGAAGTCTAATTCCTGTTCTAGATACAACAGGTATGAGCACGAGTGCTTGAATGACAATTCCTAAAGTTGTACCCCACCCAAGAATTTGTGTCTGGCTACTAGTGATAGTCCCGCTTGAAAGATTATCTGTTTCAATAAGAACTCCAAGAAAGACTCCGATAACAATCAAGTTGTTGAGAATTGGCGCCCACATGAGTGGAGCGAAAGACCCTCTCGCATTGGCCACTTGTCCCAACATAGTGAAGAGCCCCATAAAGAAAATTTGCGGCAAGCAGTACCTTGTGAAAGCGATAGCCAAACGGTATTCATTTTCAAATCCGGCTGACGCGAATTCTGGTGCATAAATTCTGACCAAAGTTGGAGCAAGTAACACACCAATAAGTACAAGTGCAAGAAGGATTCCACTAATAACGGTGATTAACCGCGAGGCGAAACCAGCGCCTCCGTCCTCATCTTGAAATGAACGAATCAATTGTGGAACAAAAATTGCTGTCAGAGCGCCACCAACCAGTAAGTTGTACAAAATATTCGGCATCGTATTCGCCACGTTGTAGGTATCTGCCAGAAGCGCTGTACCTAAAACGGCGACCGCGAGAATATTCCGTATAAAACCTGTGGCACGAGAAACGATGGTGCCAATCGCCATCACGCTTGAAGCTTTATAGAGTTCTGCAGGTTTCACTTACGAGACCTCCGTACTCTTCTCACGCTCTGGGTGAGAGCAGCCAAAAATAGAAGAATTGCCGCTCCAGTAGTGAACCAAGCCACGGCCGGGCTAATCACTGACAAACTTAAGGCAAGTAGCACTGAATCGGAGATAGGCACCCCTTTCGCATTAGCGAATTGAGCCAGGACAGCCGTGGATCCAGAGGCGATGACTGTAAAAGGAACCGACAACTGAATTTTCGAACGCGGGAGAAGTTTTATATTCTCAATACTATTCACGTGGATTCTGGAATTGAGCGGCGTTAATTGCAATTGCAGAGTTGCTTCGCCGTCAAAATCATTTACTAATGTGATGGGAACTTTTTCATGTTCGGAGGTGAGGCGGAATTTCCCCGCGACAATCCGCAATTTATGATTTTGGACCGCCACAGCATCATCTGCACTAATTCGCAGAAGTGAGCGTCGATTTGCTGTTGTGTCAGTGGCCAAGAGAAAAGCAAGTTTTGCACGCAATGGATCGATTTCAGTCGGCGAGATGACAGTTGCGAGTAATGTCAGATTTTGCAGATTTTGCAGATAAGAATCTTTGACCTCTTGGGGGATTAGTGCCTGTTTTGATGACCAGCGAAGATTCCGATCTATCGACACGTCCCTGCTAAGAGCCAATGCAAGTTTAGATTTGCTTACCTCATAATAATAATTGAGTTCACTTGGAGATAATTTTCTTGCTGTTGAAAGATCAGGGTGACCAAACGGGATAGCAAAATATTCGTCTCCAGCACTAATGATTTTCAATCTGGCAATCCATTCTTGTGCCACTGTGCTTGTAGGTGTCAACGCCATGATGTCTTCGATAAGGGCGGCATCGATAAACCAGCGTCGAGGTTCAGGTGGAGGAGAAAAGACTGGACGGCCAATGCGTCCTTCAGGTGAAAGTGATTGGGAAAGACCTGAGTCAAGTGATTTCCCCATGAGATCTTGATGTGGTGCGCTGTAAAGAATTACAGTAGAGATTGAGGAAGCGGATGAAGTCACCATTCCTAATCCCATTGAAAAGATCGTGAGAAGTAAAACAACTAACGAAGATGGGAATTTCTTCACAGGAATAGATTTCCATTGCGAGCAATAAGTTTCTTTTCGTCAGGATATGCCAGACGTTCAACTATCTCGTGAAGTGGAAACCAACCCACTTCATCAACTTCTGTCACTTGTGGGGCTAAAGTGCCACCGACTTCGTGAAAGAGATAATGATGAACCGTCTTATGAATGCGTTTTCCACCTGCCATAAACCAAAAATCTATTACCCCCAAAGAGTGTGCAATTCGGCTTTGAATTCCGGTTTCTTCCATTACTTCCCGCAGTGCGGCTTCCTCGGGCGATTCACCGGATTCAATGTGGCCCTTCGGAAGTGACCAGAGGAGTTTTTCCCGTGAGGCATCCTTAAGATCAACTCTTCCAATTAATAGACCAGAATTTCCAGAAAAATTTATAACTAAACCGCCGGCGCTGATCTCGTCCACGCGTTTTGTGTAATGAGTCGCCCCTCGTTCATTTTTACGGGTTGGCTTATTGGCAGGTTCAGAAGAGGCTTGGGGGGGAGTTGAGAAATCTTGGGTCTGTGGGGCGCGATAGGCGGGCCGTTTGCGTCGCCTCTTCTTTTTCGTACTTTCGCTGCCCGCACTTTGTGCAGGGATCATAAAGTAAGGGTACTGCCCTAACCTTACCTATTGTGACGACAGCGCTTGGGGCGGCAGGGGAACTTGCGATCGCTTCCCTCATCGAGAGAGCCCCCATGGCAAGTTCTCTCGCCGACTCGTTTCGTAAGCAGGGATTCACATTGGCCCTCGTGGGTGGATCCGTGAGAGACGCGATTTTAGGTCGCCTAAGCAACGATCTTGATTTCACAACGAACGCTCCCCCGAACATTTCCAGAACCATTCTTTCGACATGGGCTGAAAATGTTTGGGATATTGGAATCGCATTTGGAACTGTGGCAGCTAGTCGCGGAAACACGTCAGTTGAAGTGACGACCTATAGAAGTGAAAGTTACGAAGCGGAAAGTCGTAAGCCAGAAGTAAAGTATGGAAAATCTATAGAGGAAGATTTATTGCGTAGAGACTTCACAATAAATGCGATGGCTCTTGAACTAACGCAAGGCTTACCAAAATTTATAGATCCATACGACGGTTTAGGAGATTTAGCTCTTCGTCTCTTGCGAACCCCAGGAACTCCCGAAGAATCATTTTCTGACGACCCTCTTCGCATCATGAGGGCAGCTCGATTTGCAAGTCAATTAGATTTTAATGTTTCACATGAGGTGCTTATCGCCATGAAAGAAATGGCCCCTCGGATATCGATTATTTCAGCCGAACGGGTGAGGGAAGAGCTCACAAAACTTTTGATGTCGAAGAATCCCCGTTTTGGAATTTCACTTCTAGTTGATACAGGTATTGCAGATATGATTTTGCCGGAAGTCCCAAAGTTGAAATTGGAAATTGATGAGCATCATCATCATAAGGATGTCTATGAACATTCATTAACTGTCTTGGACCAAGCCATCGAATTAGAAGATCGACTTGGTGGACCGAACTTAGTTATTCGACTTGCTGCTTTACTTCATGACATAGGCAAACCAAAAACACGGAATTTACTCGCAGGTGGTGGTGTTTCATTTCACCACCATGAAGTTGTTGGAGCCCGGTTGGCAAAAGAGAGATTGAAAGCTCTGCGATTTGACGGAAATACAATTGAGGCTGTTACTTCGTTAATTTCCTTACATTTGAGATTTCATGGTTACAAAGATGGCGAATGGACAGATTCGGCGGTCCGTCGCTACGTACGTGATGCAGGTGATTTTCTGGATCATCTCCACGTTTTGACTCGCGCGGATTGCACAACCCGAAATAAGAAAAAAGCTGCAGCTCTATCTGCTACCTACCAAGATTTGGAAGAGCGGATATCTGTACTAATGGAAGAAGAAGAGTTATCAAAATTGCGACCTGATTTAGATGGTGCTGAAGTTATGCGGATTCTAAATGTGAAACCTTCACGCTTAGTTGGAGAAGCGCTAGATTTTCTCCTTGAATTGCGAATCGATCGAGGTCCCCTCGGGCCACAACCTGCCGAAGAAGAATTGATGAAATGGTGGGAGGCTAGAGGGAAGAAGTGAAGTGCGACCGTGAGAGAAGTAATCCAGCCGCAGCGAGATAGATTGATGAAATAAGTATTGGTAATAAAGCACTTTTGCCAGAAGTGGGAAGTAGGAGCGCGGCTAATAGGGCTCCTGTGACAATAGCTCCGTTGACAATGACGTCATAGACAGCAAAAACTCGACCTCTGAAGTAGTCATCAATCTTGGATTGAACCAAAGCATCATTGGTGACTTTCATACTTTGGCCAAAGAGGCTCGTAAAAAATGCTGCAATATATAAGGAGAAGGCATGCGCCGACACCGCCAGAGCTAGGGGTGCGATGGCGCTACCTATGAGCGAAAGGCGAATCCACTTATGTCTTCCAAACTTTTCGACACCCACGGGGGCCAGGATGGCCCCACAAGTAATACCAACTCCCGCAATCGAAAGCGCCAATGCAACGCCAGCCAAACCGGCTTCGGGTTGTGAGGGTGAATGGAATGTATTTCTTTCGAGGAGTAGAGCAATAAGGACCAATGAAGTTAAACCGCCACGTTGAATAGCGGTGGAGAGAATGCCACGAAGTGCATCTTTGTGTTGCGAGAGAAACACGAAGCCTGCTTTCATCTCGTTGAACCCCTGGCCAATACTGGCTTCTGCGCGCTGATGTTCAAGAGGACCGATTTCATTCTTTCCCAAGCGGCTACTCAATATCGCGGCGAGGAGATATCCAAGTGAACCTATGAGAACGACTGCAGCATCTGAGTGATTAGCATTGTGGAGCGGCTCTAGGACTTTTCGAAGGCCCAAGCCAATACCTCCACCGAGCACAACGAGAACTGATCCCCCAGTTACCGCCATTGCGTTGGCCTTTATTAGAGAGTGTTGTTCGACTACGAGTGGAAGTCCTGCTGACAACCCTGCCAAGATAAGTCGATTGATACCAAATGCGCAAAGCACAAGAACAGTGAGTTCCAGTCCTGTTCGACCTTGTGAAATGAGAAACGCAATCGCCAATAGGTCGATCGCTCTCACTACATTGGCGAACAAAAGCGCTCGTTGACGCGAGATGCGGTCGAGAATTGTTCCGACGAATGGTCCAATTACTGAATAAGGAAGTAGCACAACTGCAAAAGCCAAAGCGGCGCTCATGGCGTTGGCTTGCCTTTCTGGAGAGAAAAGAACGAAGGAAGCAAGTGCTGTCTGGAAAATTCCATCTACAGCTTGTCCTGTCCAACGAAGTCCAAAAACTCGAGAAATTCTCGGCGATCTCAGCAGTTCCAGAAAACTCAGACTCTGCATGTGGGCAAGAGTAGTTTCTTTACCTTCTTTAGTCTCGTTATCCTTTCCCACGTGAAATCTGAGCGAGCGTATGTCGATTACACCCTCGATAAACGCGCCACTTTAGTCGCTCTCTTTCAAGGGAAAGTCGATGCCTGTGATGCAGATCCATATTTGCTTCTGGCTGCTAAATTTCATGGCGTAAAGGTTCAACGACCATGTCCGGTCTGTAAAAAGAAATCTCTCGTTGAACTCAAGTACACCTTCGGCGATCAACTCGGACAATTCTCAGGACGGATTAAGTCGCACGTGGAGTTGGCTGAGATGGAGACCAAATTTGGCGAATTTCGAGTCTACGTAGTCGAGGTTTGTCGTGAGTGCTCATGGAATCACCTTTGCGCCTCTTTTTTGTTGGGAGACGGAAAGGAGCGAAAGCGGCCAAGACGACAAAGAACCCTAGAAGATGATGATTGGGTTAAACGGTAGCCTTTCACTGTGGCCCGCAAGATAATCTTTCGCATCTTTGTCTTTCTCTTCGGCTTTGGCTTTATTGCTGGGGTCGGGCTTTTTGCGTTCGCTTATTTCACCGTCAGTATTCCCAATCCCAATTCTTTCGTAAACAGTCAAGCGACAGTTTTTCAATACTCAAATGGAGTTGAAATCGGGAGACTTGGTGCACAAAATAGAACAATCGTTCCACTCGCGAAAATTCCAATTAATCTACGTCGAGCAGTGTTGGCTGCCGAGGACAGGAATTTTTATTCAGAGCGGGCATTTAGCGTTTCAGGAATTATGCGCGCTGTTCTCAATAATTTGCGCGGAGGTGCATTACAAGGCGGGTCCACAATCACTCAGCAGTATGCGAAGACGGCTTTCCTTACGCCAGAACGAAATGTGCAGAGGAAAATTAAAGAACTTGTCATCGCGATAAAACTGGAGATGCAGCTTTCAAAAGATCAGATTTTTGAAAACTATCTCAACACAATTTATTTTGGGCGTGGCTCATATGGCGTGGAAACTGCATCGCAACAGTATTTTAATCGCAGCGTAAGTCAGTTATCGATTGCTCAATCAGCAGTATTGGCAAGCATTATGAATTCACCCGGATATTACGACCCTTCATATTCTGTTGCCAATGCGAATCGACTACAAGCGCGATTCTCGTACGTAATAAAAGGAATGGTCCAAGGGGGCTGGATCACTCAAGAGCAGGCCGATAAAGCCAAATTCCCTACAGTGCGCGCAAGAGTAACCTCGGGATCTCTATCTGGTCCAAAAGGTTATGTGATTGCGGCAGCTCAGCTAGAACTGAACAAACTTGGATTCAGCGATGAACAATTGCTTGTTGGTGGATTGATTATCAAAACTACACTCGAACAGAACGCACAACAAGGCGCTGTCGACGCAGTGGCAAAGCAAACTCCAAAGAATGCTCCTAAGAATTTACATGTGGGATTAGTCGCGGTTAAGCCAGGCACTGGAGAAATCATTGCCTTATATGGTGGAAAGGATTATTTAGTTCGCCAATTGAGCGATGCAACCCAGTCGATTGCACTTGCCGGTTCCACATTCAAACCCTTCGCACTTGTCGCAGCGCTTGAAGCGGGAATACCATTGACATCAATGTGGGATGGAAACTCGCCACAAACTTTTGAGGATTTCGTAAAGCCATATGTCGTTTCGAATTACGGAAATGAGCAATGGGGTGAAGTCAATTTATTGAAGGCGACAGCTCATTCCATTAATACAATATTTGTCCCTCTAGGGATAAAAGTAGGACCGAATCAAGTTGTAGATGTTGCGCGCCGTGCGGGGATTCCTCAGGCTGTTGCCATGATGCCAACACCATCAGTCGTTTTAGGTGCTGCAAGTCCGCACGTTGTAGATGTTGCAGCTGCCTACGCAACTTTTGCTGCGCAAGGCGTTTACGCGAAGCCATATCTCATCGGAAGAGTTCAGGGTCCCAATAAAGGCGTGCTCTATCAAGCTAATCCACAAGGCCAGGAAGTTTTTTCAAAAGATGTGATGGCAGATCTCACGTATGCGTTGAGGGAAGTAGTTCGCAGTGGAACTGCTACTTACGGAACGGCTGGGTTGGGAAGAGTTGCTGCCGGCAAGACTGGTACGAGTGAGCAGAATGCATCGGCGTGGTTTAGTGGTTATACGCCGCAATTGGCAGCATCGGTCGCTTTCTTCCGTGATAACGCGTCCCAAACTCTGAATGGAATCGGTGGACTTAACTCCGTAACAGGCGGAACTTTCCCAGCCAAAGTCTGGACAGCGTTTATGAAAGTAGCCCTGGCTGGACAACCAAAATTGGGCTTTCCAAAACCTGCACATATTGGTGGAACTGTTGCAACCATCATGACGGGGCCCACCCCAGCCCCCATGCCAACGGTAGATCCCTCGGGAACTTCCGGCGCATCGGGTGCGACTGGAACATCGGGTGCGACTGGAACACTGGGCGTCACAGGTTCAACTGGGGCGACACCACTGCGGGCTCCCATCCCCACAGTCGATGAGCCCGCATTATCAACCGGTGGCAGTGGTTCCGTTTCAACAAATAGCCATTAAAACAGCTCTCCAGGTCAGATTTTCGCTTATGCACCTCTACCCGTTACCCTTAAGCCCCCATCGACACGGCTCTCTGATCTCAGATAGCCACGCCGCGGGGAGCACTAACCCTCCTGTCACGGAAATACCGTGGCCGCTTTAGTCCAGAGGAGGTCGGGTTAACGCATGCGTCACTATGAATTAATGGTCATTCTTGATCCAGAACTAGAAGAACGCACAGTCACTCCAAGCCTTGAGACTTATCTCAAGATCATCAAAGATAGCGGCGGTCGAGTCGACAAACTTGATGTGTGGGGCAAGCGTCGCATGTCTTTCGAAATCCAAAAGAAATCAGAAGGCATCTACGCCGTTGTCGATATGCACTGTGAACCTGCAGCGATCAAAGAGTTGGACCGCCAACTCAATTTGAACGAAGCAGTGTTACGCACAAAACTTATACGACCAGAATAGTCTTTCCATATTCGGTTAATAATTTGCGCATCAGAGGCAGACATCACGGAAAACTAGAGAAGAGAAAATAAATGGCAGCAGGAGATACAAATATCACGATGATCGGCAATCTTGTCGATGATCCAGAGCTTCGTTTCACACCATCTGGCTACGCCGTTGCAAATTTCACAGTTGCTTCCACTCCTCGAAACTTCGATAAGAAGACGAATGAATGGAAAGACGGAGACACTCTTTTCTTACGTTGTTCACTCTGGCGCGAAGCTGCGGAGAATGTGGCTGAAACGCTTTCGAAAGGAACGAGAGTTATACTTTCGGGTCGTTTGAAGCAACGCTCCTATGAAACTAAAGAAGGCGAAAAGCGCACTGTATTTGAAGTTGAAGTTGATGAAGTTGGTCCATCACTGCGATATGCAACCGCGAAGGTCACACGGACCACTCGTCAAGCTGGCGGAAATAGTGGTGGAAGTGGCGGATTTTCAGCCCCAACCGATAACTTCAGCGATGATCCATGGGCGGCATCCACTTCTGCATCTGGCAGTTCCACCGGAGGTGGATGGGCAACCACCACCAATGACGAGCCACCCTTTTAAATCCACCAACCAATCCATTCCTGCAATTTATTTCGAGGCGCAGGGCACCCGTAAAGGAGCACCACAATGGGAGCACGTAATAACAGAGCGCTCAAAGAGCCAAAGAATAAGTCAGCAAAAGCTGCTGCGCTTAACAAGAAGTTTAAGAAAAAGCCATGCAGCTTCTGCCGCGACAAAGTGAGTTATATCGATTACAAAGATATAGCAACACTGCGTAAGTACATCTCTGACCGCGGCAAGATCCGCGCACGTCGTGTTACTGGCGCCTGCACACAACATCAACGCTCGATTGCAACAGCGGTCAAGAACAGCCGTGAAGTCGCACTCCTGCCCTACACATCAACTGCACGATAGGGAGCGGCTCACATGAAACTAATCCTTACTCGTGAAGTCAGCGGCCTGGGCCGTGCAGGTGACGTGGTCAGTGTAAAAGATGGATTCGCTCGTAACTTCCTTCTGCCTCGTGGAAATGCAATCGCATGGTCACTCGGAGGAGAAAAGCAGATCGAGGGAATTCGTCGAGCTCGAGCCTCGCGTGAAGTTCGGGATATTGATCACGCTAAAGAGATTAAAGACAGCCTAGAAGCTGCAACAATTACCGTTACTGTGAAAGTTGGTTCTTCTGGACGCCTCTTTGGATCAGTAACGGAGAAAGATGTAGCAGCAGCGATTAAGGCTGCCACTGGCCTAGATATTGACCGTCACAATCTCAAACTTGCGGGCCACATTAAGAAGACCGGAACTCATTCAGTGAAGATTTCCCTAGCACACCAAGTTGTCGCCAATGCAACAGTCACGGTCGTCGCTGCTTAATCTCATAAACACTTTAGGACGGGTTCGCTGATTACAGCGGGCCCGTTTTATTTTTCTGTTGCTATTTGCAAAGCCTTCGTAAAGTAAGAGCTGGTGAATTCTGATTGCGCTAGATCGTATTTAGCCATTCCCCATGACCAAAAATCAAAATCCAAATGTGAAACTGAGTCTTGGATGGAGGCCCAGAGAGTCCAACCATATTTGCCAACGAGTGCCAACAACCATGCACGCGCTATTTTTTCGGGGCGATAGGCCCCATAGTAGGCAGTGACCAATTCCTCAAGGCAATCAAGATCTAAAAAGGATTCAGCCCAGATATTGCCGAGCTCAAAGCACGGATCGTTATTTCCTGAATACTCATAATCAATAATGTAAATGGTAGAACCATTATCTATAAAATTGCCAGGAAGTAAGTCATTATTGCAAGGTACCGTGCCTTCATCCAGGACCGCTAACGCTTTTCTAGTGAGAGTAAGTGCGTCGGCGAAATCATAGTAATTACTTGGTAATCGAAAGCCACGATCTTCAACTATCGTCAAGTAATTCTTTTGAATATCGAACATGTTGAAATCCCGAACGAACGTGTCCGCTCCATGAAGTTGCCGACAACTCATCGCAATCCGCGAGAGGTTACTTTCCACGTCGGAGGCTGAGAAAGTTCGGCCCTCAAGGTAGCCAATCGCAAGCAGCCCTTTTCCAGGAAGATAATCGATAACAGGTGCAGCGATGCCCGCCTTAGCCGCCAAAAGCGAATTTTGATATTCAGCCTCACGATCGATCATTAGGAGGGATGAACTGTTGCTAGAGATCCGGGCTACGAACTTTCCGCGGTCATTTTCTATAAGCAGATTGCGATTGGTTAGCCCACCTGAGAGTTCACGAAGAATAGTGCGATCTCGCAGTACCTCTACTTGATCAAGAAGAAATCCATACATTGTCTCTAGAGATTCTTCCACCAGTTCAGGATACATTTCCTCTATGTCTACGTCATCACTTCCAGAGCGCGCAAAAATCATCGTGATTGGTGGCGGAGTCGGAGGAACTTCGGTTGCATACCACCTCGCTGAATTAGGCGAAAAAGATGTGATTTTGCTCGACCGAAGCGATTTAACGAGCGGTTCGACATTTCACTCTGCCGGTTTAGTTGGTCAACTCCGTGCAGATCCAACGCTCACCAAAATGAACATGCACTCGGTTGATCTGTATCGAAAACTTGAGAAAAGTGATACTCCTCCAAGTTGGAAGGAATGTGGGAGCATCAAGTTGGCTTCCACGCCAGAACGCATGGAAGAGATACGCCGACAGATTGGTTGGGCAAAAACTTTTGGCCTGGACCTCCAGGAAATTTCACCGCGACAAGCTCAAGAGTTGTTTCCACTCATGGATTTGGACGGTGTGGTTGGTGCTTGCTATATGGCATCTGATGGACAGGTCGATCCTTCGCAATTGGCGCAAGCGCTGGCGGCGGGCGCGCGACGTGGCGGAGTAGATATTTTTACTCACACACGTGTGCTTGGTATCACTACTGCTAAAGGACGTGTTACCCATGTGCAGACCGACAAGGGCTTAATTGAGTGCGAGGTTGTCATCAACTGCGGTGGCATGTTTGCTCCAGAGATTGGTCGCCTCGTCGATGTGAGAATTCCGATTATTCCTATGAGCCACCAATACCTCATCACCGAGAACTTTTTGTCTGTGGGAGAGAATTTACTTCCCTCACTGCGCGACCCTGATCTCCTAATCTACTTCCGCCAAGAGGTTGGCGGGTTACTCATGGGTGGATATGAGCGTCAATCGCGAGCCTGGACCGCAGATTACGACCATGTAGATTCAATTCCATCCGATTTCAACGGAAAGTTACTTCCGGAAGAGTGGGATCGTTTCGAAGAAATAGCTGTAAATTCACAGAAGAGGGTACCGAAGATGGGCGAGGTTGGAATTAAAAATTTCATAAATGGCCCAGAAGGATTTACGCCGGACAACGAGTTCTGTTTAGGAGAAACTTCTGTAGGAGGTTTTTATGTTGCTGCAGGATTCTGTGCACATGGAATAGCGGGTGCGGGAGGAATCGGCAAGGTAGTTGCTGAATGGGTTGTAGCAGGTGAACCAACTATGGATTTATGGCACATGGATATCCGACGGTTCGGAAATTCATATGAGTCTCCACGTTTCACTTTAGAAAGAGTTACCGAGAATTATGAGGCGTATTACGACATTCACTATCCAGGTGAAGAGCGCCAAAGTGCACGCCCACGTAGAAAATCACCTATCTTCGACTGGCACGAGAGCGCGGGAGCGATTTTTGGTGAGAAGGCTAGCTGGGAGCGGGTCAATTACTACAAGTCACATGAAGATGGTTCAATTCTGCCTCCCCATGGTTGGGCAGCAAAACATTGGTCAAGTGCGGTGAGAGCCGAGCATCTAGCAACGAGGGAGCGCGCGGGACTTTTCGATGAATCTAGCTTTTCTAAGATTCAGATTCGTGGGAGAGAGAGCGCTGAATTCCTCAATTATGTATGTGCTAACGATGTGGTTCGTGGAGTCGGTCGTACTGTATATACACAAGCCTTAAATTCTCGTGCGGGAATTGAATCAGATTACACAGTTACACAAATCGGAGAATCGGAATTCTTGATTGTTACGGGCACTGCATTTGCCGTGCATGATATGAATTGGCTAGAAAAGATAGCTCGTGAAAAGGAATTTGAGGTGACAATCGTGGACATCTCTTCCTCACTTGCGTGTTTTGGCATTTGGGGACCGCGCTCCCGTGAAATTTTGCAACAATTGACTCAATACGACATGAGTCAAAAATCCTTTCCGTTTATGCATTCTCGTGAAATTGTCTTGAGCGGAGTTCCAATTCGCGCCACTCGAATCACGTATGTTGGAGAACTTGGATGGGAACTCTATGTTCCGGTAGAAAGTGGCGAGGAGTTGTGGTTGGAGATTATTCAAGCAGGAAAAGAATTTGGATTGGAGGTATGTGGGTATCGAGCCATTGAATCACTTCGCCTTGAGAAAGGGTACAGAGCATGGGGAGTTGAGATCTCTACCGAAACAAATCCATACGAAGCAGGGCTAGATTTTGCTGTCTCGATGAAGAAGGAATCCTTTTTTGGCCGCGACGCATATCTCATTGCTAAAACGAAACATAGTCGATCACTTGTACCCATTCTTTTCGATGACATTCGATGGGTCCCGCTAGGTAACGAACCAATATCGCGAGATGGAAAGATCATCGGCCGTGTAAAGAGTGGAGGGCAGGGCTTCTCAATCAATAAAGCAATTGCGTACGCATTTATACCCGTAGAAGATGCGCAGGTTGGTACGGAAGTTGACGTGGAATTTTTCGGTCAGTGGATCACAGGTGTAGTTTCCAGCGAACCAATTTTCGATCCGACGAATGCGCGAATAAAGGCTTAACTTTATTTTCTGGATGACCAGTATGTGAGATGAAAGAAAAAAACTTCCTCCACATCTATCGCTAGTTATAACCCCGTGATGACCTGCCCTCTTGTCGCCACAGAGGAAAGTTGGAGGAAGTTACCCACACCTCATAAACAGTATTTACACAGAGAAATGGCCTCTATACCCCCGTTATCCCCAACTATACCCACAGGGGAAATATCGAACTTTTCCCTTCGCTCACCTCAACCCATACCGTTGCGCCACGCACAGACTCCACTTGTCAGTGCTTCTTGGGAGGCTGGTGAGCGTGAGCATCGCAGAACTTCCCCGAGCAAGAGGGCCTGAAGCGGAATTTGAACGCACCCCCCCACAGGATTTGATTGCTGAGCAAAGCGTTCTCGGTGGCATGCTTTTAAGTAAGGATGCAATCGCTGATGTTGTGGAAATTCTTCGAGAGCGAGATTTCTATCGCCCTGCGCATGAAGTTATTTATGATGCAATTCTTGATTTGTATTCGCGCGGAGAGCCGGCTGACGCCGTGACAGTTTCTGCAGAACTCACAAGGAGAGGTGAGATCGCGAGAGCGGGCGGCGCACCTTATTTACATACTTTGATTTCTTCTGTCCCAACCGCCGCAAATGCGGGTTACTACGCCAAGATTGTCCGAGAGCGCTCAATCATGCGTCGCCTCATTGAAGCTGGAACCAAGATTGTTCAATTGGGATATAGCGGTGAAGGTGATGTAGATGAATCGGTAGATCAAGCGCAGGCAGAAGTTTATGCTGTCACCGAACGCCGCTCTAATGAAGATTATGTTCAACTCAGCACTTTGTTGCCAGAGGCTCTTGATGAAATTGAAGCGATTTCAAAAGGTGTTGGCGCTGAAGGAGTTAAGACTGGTTTCACGGAGTTAGACAAGCTTACCAATGGTCTTCACCCCGGAAATATGATTATTTTGGCTGCTCGCCCTGCGGTTGGTAAATCAACTCTCGGTTTAGATATTGCTCGCAGCGCTTCTATTGCTGATGGCCACACATCTGTGATTTTTTCTCTTGAAATGAGTCGCTCTGAAATAACGATGCGCATGCTCTCTGCTGAATCGCGAGTTGGGCTTCACAATATTCGTACGGGTCAGCTCAGTGACGATGAATGGGCTCGGATGGCTCGTCGCATGGGGGAGATCTCAGCTGCGCCACTCTTCATTGATGATTCACCCAATCTTTCGCTCATGGAGATTAGGGCGAAAGCGCGCCGACTTAAACAACGTCACGACTTAAAGTTAATAATTATTGATTATTTACAATTGATGACGAGTGGAAAGAAAGTTGAAAATCGTCAACAAGAGGTATCTGAATTCTCTCGTCAATTAAAACTTTTGGCGAAAGAACTCAATGTTCCGGTCGTTGCAATTTCCCAACTTAATAGATCTCCTGAACAACGTTCGGACAAGAAGCCGATGCTTTCCGATCTTCGTGAATCTGGTTCTATCGAACAAGATGCTGACGTAGTTATTTTGCTTCACAGGGATGATCTTTACGACAGCCAGAACCGATCTGGAGAAGCAGATTTAATCATTGCCAAACACCGAAATGGACCTACTAAGACAATAACCGTTGCGGCCCAACTTCACTTTGCGCGTTTTGTGGATATGGTTCAAAGCCCAGGAGCGGTGGACTGGACTCAACAACGTGGAGAGAATTAGAACCAAGCTTACCTAGTTGTCCAGATTTTGATTAGTGGCTCATTCGCCTAGCGCGGTCAGCGAGAATAATCCCCACGATTACCACGACCGCACCCAGTAATTGCACAAACGAAAAAGTTTCGCCGAGCCACCACCACGCAAACCCCCCAGCGATCACGGGTTCAAGCATTCCAATTGTGCTACTAGTTGAAGCCGAGAGTGACTTTAGCCCTGAAAGGACAAACATGTAGGGCACGATTGTTCCCACCACGACGATCCAAAGAATAATCACCCAACCCGGCAAGTGAATCGAACTAAATCGCCCGAGGAGACTTATCTGCTGGGTGAAGATATGAAAAGGGAAACTCCACACAGGGGTAACAACTGCCCACCAGAGACTAGCGATTCCCAAACCCCAAACGGTTAAAGTATCGGTTGAACGATGAGTTACCAGTTTCTCTCCCAGAAGGAAATAGGCCGCGAGTGCGAAAGCATCGAGAAATGCCGCTAGAAGTCCAATTCCATCAAGTGTCATTCCTTTCCACACTTGGGCCAATAAAAGAAGACCAGAAAATGCCAAGAGCAAGGAGATCCACATCAAGGCTGGCACCACTTTCTTCCTTACAAATCGGATATAGAGCACTATCCAAATTGGTGCCGTGAACTCAATAATCAGGGCAACACTGACATGCATGCGAGCAATAGCGATGAAATAGCCTGTTTGGACTGCTGCGAAACCAATAACTCCATATGCGATAAGCCATGGAAGTTCGATCTTGTTAGTCCGCAAGGCACGACTGTTTCGTGCGAGAACATAAATCATGAGAAGTAGAAATGCTCCCGTGCAACGTATCTGAGTGAGACGCATTGCAGAAAGATTATTTGCGAGAATTATCTTCGAAACAATTCCGTTAAATGCAAAAAAGATTGCTCCGCAAACTAAATAAATCTCTGCGCGCAATGATTTCAACACAGGCGAAGCGTACTTTAAAAGGCGTCCTCTGAAATCTCCATAATCGAATTATCGGTCGTTTCAACAATTTCTCTGTCTGTAGCAATATGTGGCAAATAATTCTTCACAAAAAATTGGGCCGATGCTACTTTGCCCGCATAAAAATCAGCATCCTTTCCGGCGGAGGATGATTTAGAAAGAGCAATCTCGGCCTGACGAAGTAAAAGCCATGCAGTTATAATGTCACCAACGGCCATCAGGCAACGTGAGGTATTCAAGCCTACTTTGTAAATTTCTTCCGCGTCACTTTGGGAATTCATTGCATGTCCGACGAGGACTCCAATGATTGCATTGAGATCATCAAGCGCTTTTTTGAGGGCAACCTTTTCTTCAATCAATGGGCCACCTGACTGTGTGTATGCACCCATCTCCTTAGCGAGAAGACCGATAGCCCGGCCACCATCTTTTACGATTTTGCGAAAAAAGAAGTCCAGACCTTGAATGGCGGTAGTTCCCTCATACAAAGTATCAATTTTCGCATCTCTGACGTATTGCTCAAGTGGCCAATCTTGGGTAAAACCAGAGCCTCCAAATATTTGTAAAGACTCAGTGCCCAATAATGTCCATGACTTTTCGCTGCCAAAACCTTTCACAACGGGGAGGAGTAAATCGTTGAGGGCTTCGAGATCATCAAGTTTCGCCTTATCTCCAACTTCGGCCTTAGCCATCGCAATTGCATCTTGGATGGACGCTGTATAAAGAACCAGCGCTCGCAAACCTTCAGAATATGACTTTTGCACCATGAGGGAACGTCGTACATCGGGATGATGAATGATTGTTACGCGAGGACTTGCCTTGTCATTCATCGCTTTCATATCTCCGCCCTGCACGCGAGTTTTTGCATACGCAAGGGCTTGCTGATATCCCGTTGAGAGAGTGGCTATCGCTTTCGTGCCAACCATCATTCGTGCGAACTCGATAACCTTGAACATTTGTGCAATTCCTTCATGTACATCACCGAGTAAATATCCAACAGCCGGCTCTTTCTCTCCTAGATTCATCTCGCACGTCGATGAAACATTTAGCCCCATCTTCTGCTCAACTTTTGTCGCGTAGACGCCATTGCGCTTTCCGAGCGCTCCGGTTTCAAAATCAAACATAAATTTCGGAATAAGGAAAAGGCTTAGCCCCTTTGTTCCAGGTCCACCGCCTTCACGTCGTGCTAGAACATAGTGAATAATGTTTTCATTGAGGTCACTATCTCCGGAGGTGATAAATCTTTTTGTTCCAGTGATATGCCATGTGCCATCCGGTTGTTGAATAGCTTTCGTTCTTCCAGCACCGACGTCGCTGCCAGCTTCAGGTTCTGTGAGCATCATCGAAGCTCCCCAGTCGCGATCCACCATCAATTTTGCGATCTTCTTTTGTTCTTCTGTTCCAAGATAAAAGGCGACTTGAGCAAAAGATGTTCCGGATGCGTAAATGTGTACAGCTGGATTAGAACCAAGGATCATTTCCGCTATTGCCCATCGAACTGAAGCCGGAATGAGAGTTCCGCCCAACTCCGTCGGGGCATCAATGCGCCACCACTCTCCATCCATGTAAGCGCGATATGACTTAATGAATGACGGAGGAAGCTTCACATCGCCGGTCGCCGGATTGAAATCGACGCCAAGTCGATCACCTTCAACAAAGGAGGCAGCCAGATCATTTTCAGAGAGTCGTTTTACTTCTTCCAACATTCCCATAACAGTCTCGCGGTCGAGATCTTTGTAAATAGATGTTCCCAACACCGATTGCCTCTCAAGGAGGTCAAAGAGGCAAAATTCAATATCTCGCAGATTGGCAATGTAATGGCCCATGAACGTCTTTTCTCCTGATCACATAAGTAAAGCGACTAGAGGGTAAGGATGCTACTCGTCGGTAACTTATGCAACCTCTTCCGCCACGATGCGGGGCTGGTCTATGCTCTCGCCGTTGACAAGAACTTCCCCAAGTTCGCCAGCGATCGCAGTTTCGTTGGCCAACTCCAGTACAACTGGTAATTGTCTAGGAGGCGCAACGTGGTTGCTAACTCAAGGGTTCTCGCGGCGCGAGCGCTCGCCGAAGGTGTAGGCCTACCCTTCGTTGAACTTGTCGATTACCCAATTGATCGAGGCGCGGTTTCTTTAGTTTCACCGGCCATTTGTCGCCGCCATGAATTACTACCAATTGGCTTGCATAATGGACGACTCATCGTGGCAATGGCTGATCCAGCCAATGTTGTCGCGATTGATGATGTACGAAGCGCCGCCAGAA
The DNA here is from genome assembly GCA_025363635.1 of Actinomycetes bacterium. GTDB lineage: Bacteria > Actinomycetota > Actinomycetes > Nanopelagicales > Nanopelagicaceae > QYPT01. Next base: position 4,138 of record JANYDL010000036.1, on the reverse strand, counting down.
TGTCAATCGAAGCCGTGGGGGTGGAAAGAGCAGATTTGTTGGCAGCGATAGATCGTTTTCTTCGAGCAGATGATGAATTAAGTGATCTAACCTCCGAGCTCTTAGAAAAAAGCGCTCCAGTTGAGGTGCAAGATTTCACCTTCACTGAGGGGCTTGAAGATGATGCCCCAATTGTCCGTTTTGTCAACCTTTTAGTAAGTCAGGCGATTCAGGATCACGCCTCTGATATTCATATCGAGCCAGCCGAGGACGCAGTTCGAGTTCGATACCGGATTGATGGCGTTCTCCATGAAATGCAAAGCGCTCCAAAGAGCATCCAAAGTGGAGTCATCTCTCGACTCAAGATTATGAGTGATATTGACATAGCTGAACGCCGGAAACCGCAGGACGGCCGCATGTCGGTTAATTATGGCGGTCGCAAAATCGATCTTCGCGTAGCGACACTTCCCACCGTCTGGGGCGAAAAAATCGTAATGCGAATTCTGGATAACCCAAGTTCGAATTTGGATATTCGCGATCTTGCACTTCTCGACAGAAATTTCGAGGCGTACAAATCCTCCTATTCAAAACCATACGGAATGATTTTGATTACCGGTCCCACTGGATCTGGAAAATCAACCACCCTGTATACGACTTTGGGTGCGGTTGCTCGTCCCGAAATTAATGTAATCACGGTTGAAGATCCTGTGGAATATCGCATGAAAGGTATCAATCAAGTTCAGGTCAATCCAAAAGCGGGACTTACTTTTGCCAGCGCTTTGAGGTCCATTTTGCGAAGCGATCCGGATGTTGTGTTAATCGGAGAAATTCGGGATCACGAAACTGCACAGATTGCAGTTGAAGCGTCTCTTACTGGTCACTTGGTCCTTTCAACTTTGCATACGAACGATGCGCCAAGTGCAATTACTCGTTTGACTGAAATGGATATTGAGCCCTTTCTTGTTGGGTCGGCGTTGGACTGCGTAGTCGCACAACGATTAGCGCGTCGACTGTGTAATCATTGCAAAAAAGCTGTCGAACATGATGCTGAATATTTTGAGAATCTTCGCTTTAGTTTTGATGCAGACCAAAGACTTTCGATCATTTACCAACCTGCAGGTTGCGCCAATTGCTCCAATACTGGATACCGCGGTCGAATTGCAATTCATGAAGTCATGATGGTGACCGAGGAGATTGAAAGACTTACTGTCGCGCGCTCGTCTAGTGCAGAGATCGGGAGAATGGCTCGACAGCAAGGAATGATTACTCTCCGCGAAGATGGTTGGGAAAAAGTAAAGATGGGTTTAACTTCCGTAGAAGAAATCCTTCGGGTGGTGGCGTAATGAACTCCCTACCCACGCCAGACGAAGACTTGCTGTGGGTACTAGCCCAAGTCTTTACCCAGGGTGCTTCTGATTTACATCTCACTTCCGGTTCTGCGCCGATGTTGCGAATTAATGGCGCACTTCAACCAGTGGGACACAGCGCCGTGTGGAGTAGTGAAAAGATAGCGAGCGCATTGTTATCTCTCTTGACGACGCAACAGGCAGAGACTTTTGAAAAGAATCTAGAATTGGATTTTGCGTATACCTCTGAAGAAGGGGGCAGGTTTCGCGTTAACTATTATCGTCAACGGGGGTCTATGGGCGGTGCGTTTCGACTAATCCCGTCTGAAATAAAAAACCTAAAAGATCTTGGCATTCCCGATGTGGTTGGAAAGTTTTCGCAACTCGCTCGTGGATTAGTGCTTGTTACGGGGCCCACTGGGTCGGGCAAATCCACCACCTTGGCAGCTCTCATTGATCTTGTAAATCAGTCGCGGGCAGATCATATTGTTACAATTGAGGACCCTATTGAATTTCTACATGGAAATAAGAAATCGATAGTCAATCAACGTGAGGTTGGCTCGGACTCACATAGTTTTTCCGCTGCTCTCAAACACGTCTTACGACAGGACCCGGATGTCATTCTCATTGGTGAAATGAGAGATCTAGAAACTATTTCTGTGGCTCTCACTGCGGCAGAGACAGGTCACCTCGTCTTTGCAACTCTCCACACCCTAGACGCCCCCCAGACAATTGACCGCATCGTCGATGTATTTCCCTCCCATCAACAAGCACAAGTCCGCGCGCAATTGGCGTCAACTCTTCAAGGAGTCATCTCACAGACTTTGGTAAAGCGCGCTGACGGCAATGGTCGTGCTGTTGCAACCGAAGTACTCGTAGCCACGCCAGCGATTGCTAATCTCATTCGCGAGGGCAAGACATATCAAATCGTTTCGATGATGCAAGCCGGTCGAAACCTAGGAATGCACACGATGGATCAGCATTTGGCTGATCTCGCAAATAGCGGGGTGATTTCGGTCGAGACTGCACGAGATAAAGCTCATGACGTAGATAGTTTTAATCGCCTTTCTCAAGGAGGGCAAATGATAAGCGGTTCAGGTCGTAACGCACTCGGCGCTATAGATTTTGGTGACGCCTTCTCTACCGGTTCCCGATTATGACTTCCGCTAACACTTTTCTTTACACGGGCAGAAATGGATCTGGAAAGAAAGTTAAAGGTTCACAATCGCAGGGACTAAAACGAGAGATATCAATTCCTGGATTTCAGAAACGGGTAAGCCTTAAAGAGTTGGCCGTTATGAGTCGTCAGATGGCAACTATGATTGGAGCTGGGCTCTCCCTGTTACGAACACTCAACATTCTTTCCGAACAGACCGAGAGCAAACCTCTAGCGAAGGTGTTAGCGGGTATCCGTGATGAGGTTGAAACTGGAGTATCCACCTCCGATGCATTTGCGAAATATCCTGAAGTCTTTCCGCCGTTGATGATCAGCATGATTCGTGCGGGTGAAGCAGGTGGTTTTCTCGAAGGTGCATTAGATTCGATTGCGATCAATTTTGAGAAGGAAGTAAAACTGCGAGGAAAAATTAAATCCGCGCTCACATATCCGGTCATCGTTTTCATTATGTCGATCATTTCTGTTATCTCCATGCTGGTCTTTATCGTCCCGGTTTTTCAAAAGATGTTTTCCAGCCTTGGTGGAAAATTGCCGCTGCCAACGATGATTCTTGTGTACGCCTCCAGGGCGATGGTCTGGGTTGGCCCCGTTCTACTTGTGATCGGAATTGCCTTTGCTATTTGGTGGCCCCGCAATAAAAACACCGAGAAGGTTCGAAAGTTTTTAGACCCCTTGAAATTGAAGCTTCCTGTCTTTGGACTTCTTCTGAGGAAGATTGCTGTAGCGCGCTTTAGCCGCAACTTCTCGGACATGATTGGATCCGGGGTACCGATTTTGAGAGCCCTTCACATCGTGGGGGAGACATCCGGAAATTGGGTGATTGAGCGCGCTCTCGGAAAGGTTGCCGAATCCGTGCGACAAGGCAATTCACTCTCCGCCCCCCTACTTGATCAACCTGTTTTTCCTCCCATGGTCACCCAGATGATTGCTGTGGGTGAGGATGCCGGCTCCCTTGAGGTGATGCTCGACAAGATCGCCGATTTTTATGATCAAGAAGTAGAAGCAGCCACGGAGCAATTGACCGCCATGATCGAACCCCTCATGGTCGCTTTCCTCGGAGTCGTGATCGGAAGCATGGTAGTTGCTCTATACCTACCGATTTTCAACATCACAAAACTCATTAAATAACTCCCTGCACTAGGGCTAGCACCTGATCCGACATTTAACGCGGCGTGTCGTCGATTATCTTTACAAAAAGACTTTACAAGTCGTAAAACACCCTTGTAAGGTTCAAGCACTCGGTGGATATGAGGGAAATCTTCATATCCACTGGGTACTTCCCTAAGGCAAGGCGCCTTTGGGTGGGCGGGGCAATATCCCCTAAAGACGCTCGATCGCAAAGGATGGAAAACATGTCTTCTCTCATCGCCGGCGCGCTAGCTAGTCGCCGTTCTTCCCTGCAAGAGAAAGAAAAGGGCTTCACCCTAATCGAGCTTCTTGTGGTTATCGTGATTATCGGCATTCTTGCCGCTATCGCAATTCCGGTCTATCTCAACGTCCAAAACAATGCAAAAGACAGCGCGGTCCAGTCAGACCTCACAAACGCAAAGACCGCGGTCATTTCCAAGCAGACCACAACAGGAACTCTGCCACTTTCGGCTCCTGATATTTCCACAGTGGTGACTGCCGCCGAGGG
>JANYDL010000104.1 GCA_025363635.1 Actinomycetes bacterium | reverse complement strand
ACTCGGTATCTCGAGGTGGAGCCACCGTGAGGGTTGGAAGAACAACCACAAAATCATGCGCTGACCCAGTCGAAACTTCGTGACGAAGAATATTTACCAGATCCATCGCATGAAACCATGTTGTTGGGACTCCCGGATAACCAGGAAGCAATACAAGAACTGGCCACTTCTTGGCAGGATTTGCCCCGTATGTTGGAGGCAAATACACATACACAGGTGCCTTAATTCCGCTGTGAATTCCTCTCAAAACGAAAGAAAATTGCCCGCCCTCAAATCTAAAGCGAGGGTTTGATCGCACGGGTTTGACATATTTATCAAGAAAAGTTCCACCAGCAACATGCACCGGCGTGATTACATCTTGATAAGAACCATAACCTCCTAGCAAATCATTCCAATTGGAATAGAAGACCATAGAACGATTAACGCCCACTAACGACGTAACAATCACAAGAAACTGCGCGATAAGGAGCACCGTAAAACGTTGCGTATTACGTACAAAAGTTTTACCCCTAAATTTATTCCAATAAATTACGAGGAGAACGTTGAGCGCAAAACAAGTTGACACGAGCAATATAAAGAACGTAAGTCCTGTCAGTGACATTGCGTCCTAAAATCTCAAGCGAGTAGAAACCTTAGTTCGAGCTGGCACATCCGTAATTGCTGGGCGCCACAAACCAAGTGGACCCTTCGTTAATCCTGTAATAATTTCTTCAGTAATGAGACGAGCGTTCTCTTGAGTGGATGGACTAATATACGCATGCCAGGCGCAAACATTGTCCAGAGCGCAAACCCAACCATCTGTTGAGATATCTATAACGCCAGCATGTTTAGCATTTGTATAATAAGTAGCAAGTACTCGTGCGTTTCTTCCATGAAGTTTAATGGCAGACTCAGCCAAAGTCTCAACCGCTGGACCTGGAGAATATAACGGTGAATCAACTTCTCTTCCCACGATGTTTTTTAGAAGTTCTGGCTTAATTACTTTTGTGAAGGGCCAACGATTTGGATGGGAAATCGTGTAATCAGCATTAATACCAAGCCCTATATATTGGGCACCGAGCAGTTTTGACTCTGGTTGTGCAATTGGTGAATGTCGCCAACTCGAAGTTGCTAATAAAGGGTTGTTTCTATTTGGATCATTTGGTGCGGCTCGCCACATCACCATTTCGCGACCCCCACCTTGTATACGTGGACGACCGTAAATTGCATTTGCGCCAAGTGAGACAAGATTGATACCACTGTCCACGGCGGCTTGAATGTGCGCGCGCATATTCGTCGTCCAATACTCAGCGTGCCCTCCAAGGAGCACTGACATTGTCGTACCTAACGAAGATGCACTTTTATCCAAATCAATGTCAGTTACATAATTCAGATCCACGCCAAGACGTTCGGCCTGTCGCAAGGCGGGATATTCCATATATCGGAACTCGCCTGAACCATCTCCGTCATACGGTCGATTAAAAGAAACCACAACCGCACGACTGGCTCTGCGCGAGTCAGGACCCTTATAAAGTGAATAACCGCCCCACTGGTTATACGCCTGCCAGGTAAGCACGGAAGAGATAAAAGTGATCTCACTTTTGATCCCAGGATCATTTACCGTGATCGGGACAAAGTTTGAATCAGAACCAGCATCATCTAAACGAAGCAGATACTGGCCAGGAGGGGTGGTGGAACCGACTCTTAGCGACCAAGCAACAGGCCAATCCGTGGTGACCGTGGATTCCGGAGCGGTCGTGACTTTTGGTGATGAGTATTTTGGTATCGCTGGCAAAGTGAGAGCCTCAACCAATCGAGCACCGGCCCCCCCGTAATAACCCATACGGAAAAGTTGGAGTTTGACAGGTCTGCCATTGCCAGAAATATGTAGCCCCACGCTTTGGCCACATGTGGCGCTGACGTGATCAAACCAACCGTCAACGGGACCCTGTCCGTTGTACGCGGACATCCATTTCAGGATCGAACTATCTTTTTGCTTTCGTGTGTAATCCCCGCTGTATTCCATTTGTATACCGTTGGCCCATTTTGGATCACCAACTTTTGTATTTTCGCGCTTCACCCAACCCGCTGAACTATCCCAATTACACCCAGATGCGGCATCTGAATGAGTAGCTACTAACAAATTTGAGCCAAGCACGAGGCAACTCCCAAAGAGGAGAACTAATGCTCGCCTGCCTCGACTAACCCTCAACTTCAGTTCCCTTCGTCTTTCTTCAACGTTCCAAAAGCCGACCCTAATTCATAGTCCTCTGAGATTGGCTCACAAAATGGACATGGCGAAGTGTTATCCCTTATTCTGCTAGATGCAAATGATTCGCATCTAGCCCCATCGGAGCCCCAGTGAACCAAGTGATCGACGATCTCCCTCGTACCCCTTTGCGGGATTTGCGGCAGAAGTTGACCCAGGACGAGTGGCGGCGGATCTTTGCCATGTTTGGTTTTATCGCCTTTCTACATATCGCTGGTGCGATTTTGATGTTTGCCGCAACTCATGGCCACTACAAACTCGCAGACGGCTCCCTCTTTGGATGGGGAACCGCAGCTCTGGCTTACACACTCGGCATGCGCCACGCCTTTGATGCCGATCACATATCCGCTATCGACAACACGACGAGAAAACTCATGAGTGAAGGAAAGCGTCCACTTGCAGTGGGCTTTTTCTTTTCGCTCGGCCACTCATCCGTTGTTGCAACGCTAGCAATTCTCCTCAATTTTGGAATTAAGGCGCTCGGCGTCCAGCTCAAAGATCAGAATTCTTCTCTGCACCATTACACAGGACTCATTGGAACGACCGTGAGCGGCACCTTCTTAATGCTCATCGCAGTCCTTAACCTCGTCATTCTCATCTCTATTGTTAAAGTCTTTTTGGAAATGCGCAAAGGCATGTACAACGAGGAAGAACTCGACAAGCATCTAAATTCTCGGGGCTTGCTGATGCGATTCTTTGGTCCGATCGCACGTCGTATTGATGCAAGTTGGAAAATGTATCCTCTTGGAATTCTTTTCGGTCTTGGTTTTGATACTGCAACTGAAATTGGGCTGCTTGTCTTAGCGGGCTCGTCTGTCATCGCGGGGCTGCCATGGTGGGCCATCCTTGCACTACCACTTTTCTTTGCTGGTGGAATGAGTTTGCTTGACACCATCGATGGATCTTTTATGAACTTCGCTTATGGTTGGGCTTTTTCCAAACCCGTAAGAAAGGTTTATTACAACATCGTAATTACTAGCCTTTCTGTCGCAGTCGCACTCTTTGTCGGCGGATTGGAACTGCTTCAAGTTTTCGCTAAACAATTGAACTTGTCAGGCGGTGCGTGGAATTACATTGGTTCTTTCAATCTCAACTCTGCCGGTTACATTATTGTCGCTACTTTTGCAATCGTGTGGATCATTGCTCTTGCTCTCTGGCGTTATGGAAAAATTGAGGAACGTTGGCACGACAAAGCACACTCGTCGCAATTAGCGCGGGGCGAAAATACAGATCATGCTAAGGCGGGCATCGAGTCAGGACCGATTCGAGATGTTGTCACTTTCGACTGATTTGAATATTCGCTGGCTCAGGTAAATGAAAGTGCGAATGCTCCAAGCACTGAAGATAAGGTCATCCATACCCACCAAATCTCAACGATAGTGACATGCCAGTGATCGGCGCTGTAGAGCCCTAGTCGAGAACGATTCCAATTGCCAAGTGAGATAAATACAGTGAAAGCAAAATGCATGAAGTTCAGTCCCGCAATGAGGTAGTAGCACGATGCGTAAGCGCCCATTGTTACTGTGAAAGAAGCGCTACTAATTTGCATACCTTGATAAATTAGGCCCACCAGACTAATTAAAAGCGCCAGTAGTGAACCAAGCGCTAACTGAGCTTGATTCTTTGCACGAGCACCCATAAGTGCAAAGCGATGAGCCAGAAGCCCAATCGCGGCAACAAGTGCCAATGCCCATGCACCCGAACTGCTTACCGGAGTCGTCGCAGACTGTGAATCCGACGCAGCAGGTAACCACATCCCATTTACATTTTGACCTTTGAGATAGAAATAAACGAAGAGCACACCAAGGGCAAAAGTTATGTCGGCTACCAAAATCAAAATCGCTCCGAGGCGATTGCGCGAACCCACAACATCGGGATGTTCGTGATGTGGGTTAGCAAGTGCGTGGGTCTCTACGCTCATGATTGCGCCTTTCCATAACCATAAGGATCTGAGGTCACGACGGGTAAAACTTCGAAATTCTCAAGTGGTACTGGGTTGGGCACGGTCCAATCCAAAGTTTTAGCAAACCAAGGATTCATTGGAGCAATTGCGCCGTTCGTCCAGGAAGAAATAACTCCGTAGAGAAGTACAAGCATGCCAGCCATGATCGAGTAAGCCGCCATTGTCGTGACGCTATTGCCTTGATTAAATAGAGCGGCATAAGCATCAACTCGGCGAGGCTGTCCGGCGAGACCAACAAGGAACATGCCGATAAAGGCAACGTTGAATCCAATCTGCACTAGCCAGAATGCAATCCAACTAAGTCTCCTATCAAACATTCGCCCAGTCATCTTTGGGAACCAGAAGACTAAAGAAGCGAGTGCACCCGTAAGTCCAGCGCCCATTAGTGTGTAATGGAAATGTGCAGTCACAAACATAGATCCGTGTAAGGCGCCATCGACTGGGACATCAGAGAGATAGATTCCGGTAATTCCACCGATCATAAAATTCCAGAGCAGGGCATAAATGGAAGCTGTAGGCATGGTCATCCAAAGACGTCCACGCCAGAGTGTTCCGATGAGTACGAGGAAAAGCATTCCAGTTGGAATAGAAATCAATTCAGTCGTCAACATAAACGGGCCATTAAGCAATGGAGCCCAACCAGTGACGTACATATGGTGGGCCCAAACAAGAATGCTCAAGCCGGAAATTCCGGCTATGCCCATGATCGCGGTGTTGAAACTGAAGAGAGGACGCCTTGTGAAGACTGGCGCCATTTCCATCAAAGCTGCAACCGCCGGAATGAGAATTACGTAGACCTCGGGGTGACCCATAATCCAAAAGAGATTTTCGTAGAGCCAGCCGCTACCACCACCTCGGACGTCGTAGAAAGTAGAGCCAACGGCCCTGTCCATTGCTGACATAACTTGTGAAAGGAAAAAGAGTGGGAAAACTGGCAAAGCAAGTGCTACCGATGCCACGACTCCATAAATGAATATCGGGGTGCGGTTCCATGTCATCCCTTTTGCGCGCATCTTCACAACTGTGGTTGTGATATTTGCACCTGCCACCATTGTGGAAATCGCAAAAATAACAATAAACATGATGTAGCCATCCATGCCTGGAGGCGCTTGGGAAGCGAGCGGGGCGTACGCCGACCAGCCAGTAGAAATTCCACCAAAGAAGAAGGACGAAAGCATCGGAGGAATTGCAGCCACTATCAGCCAAAAACTCAGAGCATTCAGTCGGGGAAAGGCCATATCGCGAGCGCCGATCATGATTGGCATGATGAAGTTTCCAAAAGGACCTGTGATCATGATGATTGTTCCGACGATCATGACAATGCCATGTGTTCCGACAATTGCGTTGTAAGTCTGAGGCTGCAACCAACCTCCACCTGCATGACCAAGATTCATGCGAATGAGCATGGCAAGTGTGCCACCAACGAAGAAAATAATGATTGTTATGACGAGATACTGAATGCCTACAACTTTGTGATCGGTTGTATATCGAAAATATCTTTTTATGCCTTGGTCTTTGCCAGCGTAAAACATACTTTCATCATGATCGAGATCTTTACCTAACAACCACCGAAACGGACCAATCAGTGCGCCAATCCCCGTCATAAATCCAAAGAACCAACCCAACATCGCAATAATTGTCACAGCATCGAGTCGAGTCTTGATAAAGGAACCTTCGGTATTTTCAGGTAAGAACGTTCGGGCTAGGTACCAGAAGACAATCGCAGAAATAATCCCTAAGCCAAAAGCTGTGAAGACATTCAATCGTTCGATAAGCGGACGCTTCATCGCCGAATTTCCAGGGGCGGATGTTGGATGATCCAGAACTGTTGTCATTAGATTTTCCCTCCTTGACTTTGAATCCACGAGTCATAATCAGCCTGACTCACTACGTGGACCTTGGTCTGCATGTAGGCATGCAACAACCCGCACAGTTCGGCACACCTGACATCAAATACACCGATTTTATTCGGTGTAACAGAAGTTTCCGTAAGATAACCAGGGTTGGCGTCAATCTTGATTCCCATTTGCACGATCCAGAATGAGTGAATAACGTCCTTACTTGTTACGTGAAACACGACGGGTTTATTGACAGGAAGGTAGAGATCGCTACTGCGTACTTTTCCATTATCTACGTAGTCAAAATTCCATACCCACTGCTGACCCACGACATTGACATTCATCGACTTCGGATTGAGAAGGGCGGCATCATCTTTTTGCAGCACAACCATTCCCCATACGACCGCAAATAAACAAAGTACTGCTGAAACGACAATCCATCCCGAAACAATTCTTGGACTGTTTCGAATTTCGTGATCCGCTTCCTCTGGAGGTGTATCCCCAAAGTGAAGTTTGCTCAAAAGCGTGGTTGCTGCCAAAGCGCCCACAAGTCCGGCAATCGGTGCACTGACCCATGTAAAAACTTTCATCATATTTATGGTCGTCGCCATAGTGTCAGATGCAGGAGCACCCATCGATCGAGTTTGCACCTCACCTGCAAAATAACCAATCGCTACCGAAAAGATCACCCAAAGAAACCCAGTGAGGCGGACATCTTTTCTCTTAAAAATTGATGGACGCTTCTTCACATCTAGATCAGACATTGTTGCCCCCTCACGCGTTCACTACGTGGAAGTTGCCCGCCATATAGCCTTGAGTTGACATTGGCCCGCCGAATCGTGCAGTGGTGCCATCACCACATGGGTACTCGCAATTCCATACATAGTCGCCGGCGTCGCCTGTAATAAATGTAAAGGTGACGGTTGTGGGATTTGTCGTATACCCAGTCGGCGGCAGTTTCTCGTCAGGCACGGCGGGGAGAGGAACGCTAACGAAGAGACTTGATTTTGCATCCGCTAAACCATGCACAGTAAAGGTATGTCCAACAGCTTCAGGATCAACGCTCTTCACCGCGACCCCATTGATGGTTGCCGTGCCATCGATGGTGCCATGAACCGTCGCGAAGAAATCATTATTCAGTCGGGCGCCACTGTCGTACTGCTTTATCGTTATTGTTATTGCCGAGTGTGCCGGCACTTGGAAATTGGTAACTGGTCCGTATGTCACCCAATCAGCGTGCACTCCACCGTCTTTCCCGTGAGAACCGGCCATGCTGTCGGGGTAGGCGGCCATTTCCAACGTGTAATGCGGGAGCTTTCCTTGTGGCGTCTCCATTGTCCCTGCGGGGGTTGCCGCAAGTACTCGTGAATCGTTCTTAGCCGAGGCCACATATGTGCCCAAACCCGCAATCACCGCGCCTCCCAGAACAACTGTGCCCAAAGCAGCAACTAAACGTTTATTCATGCGCCCCCCTATGAGACATATACGTTCTGTGGCAAAGATCACTTTCAACGTGCCGTGTAGCGGAGACTAAGGGCTTTCACTCATTTTTCCTAGTGACTTCCAAGACTTTCCCAAGAAAAGTGAGTGCTAACGCTCCCAAGATCTTCACCTTTGAGGTAAAAGTCGCCGTCGCTCTTTCGATCCAGTACTTCTGGCAGATGGTGTACGTAAAGGAAAGCAGGGTCTACCCTCGAGCGCCTATGGATATGAGCACCGGAGCGGCTTCTACCTTTTGGACCTCATGGCAAACAGCACCGGTCCTGACGCTAACTTCGCTGGCCGTCTTGATTCTCTATTTTCGCAATACCCAGAGGAAAACAACAGTAAGCGAGAAACGTTTTTTCATATCTGGCATTCTCACGGTGCTACTCGTTATCGTCACCCCTGTTGGCGTGAGGGCGGCAGACCTCTTTTGGTGCCACATGGTTCAACATGTGACGGTAATGATGATTACGGGTCCATTACTGGTATTGGGAACTCCACAAAATTTTCGGCCAAAAAATTCACTTTTTACCGCTCTCACCCATCCACTAGGAAGTTGGGTGGCATACGCAACTGTCATGGTTGGCGTACACCTTCCGGGACCGCATGAATTTATCATGAACCATTCTTGGATTCATTCTTACCTAGAGATCCCTACTTACGTCGGCGTCTCATATCTTTTCTACTTCAATTTGCTAGATCGAAATCTAACTGAACGTCGAATCTCACCGGCATTGTCCGTTATTTCTCTTTTCATCATGATGGTCCCCGAGACTCTCACCGGATTCTTTATTTATGCTGCCCCGCATTCACTCTATTCACATACGTATTCACTCAATGATCAACGACGTGGCGGCTCCATCATGTGGTCCGGCGGCATGATTGTCGATACTGTGTGGATGGCCTTTGCAGTCTTTCACTGGATTAAAAGTGAAGAGCGGGCGTCACATCTCGTCGATGAAGAGATTTTGAAGGAATCACAGTGAAGGACTATCAAGACCAAGAACCAGACTGGATTCACGAGGAGGGTAACAACTCTCAACCGTTAACCGATGCAGGAAAAAGGTGGATCACTATTGCAATGTTTATTTCGGTTCCATTTTGTATGTGGGCAGGATGGTTTGAGTGGGGACGTGCACATCAAGGCAATTGGCGGGCATGGGTTTATACCTTCGAGTGGCCATTCTTTGGAGCGCTAGTGATTTATCTCTGGCGCCGTCTTACAAAAAGCGGTCTCCCTCAAATTCCTCGGCCTGACTTTGACCAATTAGCGGATGAGTTTGATGCGAAAAAGAAAGAAGAAGATCAGTAAATTGTCGCGTGGAAAATTTAGTGAAAGGAGAACCAAAGCATGCACGCGACACAAACAGCGACCATGGCAATAATTAAAAGGTAAACAATCTGCATTCGATTGGTAGCGCGATACTCACCCATGAGCCTTGCGTCGCGAGAAATGCCAAACATGTAAAA
>JANYDL010000097.1 GCA_025363635.1 Actinomycetes bacterium | reverse complement strand
CTCTATATCCGCTGGAGAGACGCCACAACAGCCTCCAATTATTGTTGCCCCTAATTCGGCCCATTCAGCCAGCATTTCTGTGTGAAAAGCGCCTTCTGAGGGGCCAGTCCAGACCTTTTCTTGTGCGTTCCATTGACGTCCTGAATTTGGATAGACAATGTAAGGCAATGCGGATTGCGCGGATCTGAGTAATTCGGCAATGAGGGCAGGTGCGGTGCAATTGATTCCTACCGCCATTGCCGTTTTGGCTTCATTGACAAGACTGACTGCTTCGCTAAAACTTTGCCCGGCATTGGTGCGCGCATCTTCCTTGCAGGAGTAGGCGACCCAAAAGGGAATGCTAGATTCAGATTCTTCTATCAACTCTAAAAGTATTTCTACCTCATCTATGTCGGGCATTGTTTCGAGTGCAAGTAAATCGGGTTCACTTTCAATAAGTAACTCGAGTCTTTGTCGGTGAAAATCTTTGAGGACTCCTTTGGAGACTCCATAGCATCCCTGATATTCAGATCCATCGCCAAGTGATGCTCCATACGGACCCACGCTGGCGGCCACCTCAACATTGTGGCCGTCGACAGCTTCGCGCGCAAGTTCGGTAGAAATCCTTAGCGCATCTCTGACATCTGATTTACTCCAGCCGCGTTCGGCGCATCCCGAGAAAGAAATTTGGTATGCAGAGGTAATGATTATTTCTGCTCCCGCATTAACAAAATCCTTATGCGCCTGAAGAATTCTCTTTGGATTGGTTCGAAGAAGTTCGCCTGTCCATAGTGATCCTGTGAGTTTTTCGCCACGCGTCTCAAGGGCGGTTGAAAGCCCTCCATCTAATTTGCGCACAGCGCGAGTATGCTCCACGCATGCCGAAGAAACCAATTCTGTTGATAGTAGGTTCAATTCTTAGCGCAATTTTTGTTTCACCAGCGAGCGCTGCCCCTGTGTATTCATTCCCTATCGTGGGTTGTGCAGTTACTTACGCTCATTCGCATCATGACTATCCCGCCACCGACATTTTGACTAAAACAGGCTGCAAATTTGTGGCGACCACTTCGGGTGTGATTGACGAAGTAAATCGAGTGGATAAATTTTCTTGGAAGACAAATCTCGGATCTCAAAGAGGCGGGCTTTTTGTTTCCCTTCTTGGGGATGATGGGGTGCGGTACTACGGCTCGCATTTGAGCAAAATCGCACCTGGAATAGAGGTAGGAGTTCGCGTAAATGTGGGTGATTTGTTAGGAAATGTAGGTACCTCTGGAGATGCGAAAGGCACCGCATCGCATGTTCATTTCGGTATTTCTTGGCCAACTCCGACGGGCATCTGGTGGGTACGCCGTGGTGAGGTATATCCATGGCGGTATTTGGATTCTTGGAAAGCGGGTAAGGATGCATCACCTGCAAAAGCAGTGGAGGCGCTAAGAGTGAAGCTTGGTGAGATCCCAAAGGCGCCAAAGAAATGAAGAATCCACTATTTGATCTGACTGGAAAAGTCGCGGTTGTCACAGGAGGCAATGGCGGTATCGGGCTCGGATGTGCAATTGGTCTAGCAAATGCTGGCGCTGACATTGCAGTCTGGGGGAGAAGCCAAAGCAAGAATAACTCGGCAGTACAACAACTCACATCATTGGGTGTTCGGGCCGTTGGAATTGTTGTTGATGTAACAGACCGGGAAGCCATCGATAGTGCGACGAGTCAAACTGTACGTGAATTAGGTGGAATAGATGTTCTCATTGCAAATGCAGGCATTAATATTCGAAAGCGACCAGAAGAATTTTCGATCTCCGAATGGCACCAAATTATGGATGCAAACATCACATCTGTTTTTGAATGCGCTCAATCAATTTATCCAGAGATGAAGAAACGGGGTGGTGGAAAGATTGTCACGATCGGTTCCTTAACAAGCATTTTCGGCTTTGGGGTTTCTCCAGTCTATGCAGCCGCAAAGGGTGCGGTAGTGCAATTGTCAAAAAGTTTGGCGAGTGCTTGGGGCAAGGACAATATCCAAGTAAATTCAATTTTGCCCGGGTGGATTAAGACACAGATGACACAAAGAGCCCAAGGCGATGAGAAATTTAATGAATTAGTTTTAGAGAGAACACCCGTTGGGCGTTGGGGAGATCCATCTGATCTAGCAGGCGCGGCAGTATTTCTCAGCAGTAAAGCATCTGATTTTGTAACGGGAACTGCAATTCCCATTGATGGTGGTTTTTCTTCAGTCTTATTTCTCTTTGACGCCCCACCGGGAAGTTCTTAACCCAATAATGATCGCAAAAATAGAAAGACCTCCGGATTTCTCCGAAGGCCCTTCTAATGAAAGTGGTGTAATTAGTTAGCGTTTACGGCGTCGGCCTGTGGACCCTTTGGACCCTGGACGACCTCGAACGATACTGACTGACCCTCTTCAAGGGACTTGTAACCATTTCCTTGAATTGCTGAGTAGTGAACGAATACATCTTGTCCGCCACCATCAACTGCAATGAAACCGAAACCCTTTTCAGAG
>JANYDL010000075.1 GCA_025363635.1 Actinomycetes bacterium | reverse complement strand
TATGGAAATCGTTGATCTTGTCATTAAGTCCACTCCGGCCGGAAGGTTGGGAGATCCGATGGAATTGGCGTCAACTTTAATTTGGTTAGTGAGTGATGCTTCCTCGTACGTAACCGGAATTACGGTTCCCGTAGATGGTGGATTGGTTATGCCTTAATCGGTAGTGCAAAGTTTTAAGTGATTTTTGGTGGACCGTACTGGGATCGAACCAGTGACCTCTTCGATGTCAACGAAGCGCTCTACCGCTGAGCCAACGGTCCAAAATTTTATGCGTTTGATTTGCAGAGCATACATCACGCTTTGTGCGCTCTATGAGCGGCCAAAATCATCTTCAACTCGTTCAATGTCATCTTCGCCAAAATAAGTGCCGGTTTGCACCTCGATGAAGATGACTTCCCTGTCGCTGACATTGCTGACACGATGAAGATCGCCGATTTTCACAGTAACCGTATCGCCCGCTGAATGATGTGAGATAACTCCGTTGAGAGTTACTTCGGCATTACCTTGGACAAAATACCAATGCTCGGCTCGTTTTTCGTGTCTCTGGTAGGAGAGTCTTTTCCCAGGGGAGACCCAAATGCACTTAACTTTAAAGTGTGCACTTTCTTGCAAAACTTCGTAACGACCCCAAGGGCGAATTGAATCATCGGTAGCCATATGCAGTCCTTCGGTTTTCATTTGTGCTTCTTGTCATGGAGGTCGACTAGCAGTTGATTGGAGGTGGAGACGGGATTTGAACCCGTGTAGCAGGATTTGCAGTCCTGTGCCTCGCCTCTCGGCCACTCCACCGTAAAAAAACGGCGATCACATCGAGATATGAACGCCGGCTCTCCGAGCGGACGACGGGGTTCGAACCCGCGACCTGAACCTTGGCAAGGTTCCGCGCTACCAGCTGCGCTACGTCCGCATGCACCGATGATTACTGAATCGTGCTGGGCGAAATCTACCTTAGGGCAAGGGTTAGTGCCAAAGCGAGCCAAAATTTCTGCATACCCGTACCGTTACGGGGGTGGAATTACCTATCTTCGCCAGTGACGAACCTTGTTTTTGGATGGGCGGTCGTTTGGCTTATGACCTTGTTGAAGTGACAGGGGATATTAAGGCAATTGATCATGAAGGTTTTTGGGCGGTCTCTTCCACCTTCGAAGGGAAATGGACGTGCGCACGGTTCGCACGCGTTGTCGATGCACCTTTGCCTTCGACTGAGCAGAAGTGGCTACCGCTCAGCGGGAAGTGGAAGTCAACTCTCGATCAATCTGAATACATAGATTACGTCGAAAGAATTAAGGAAGAGATATCGCTGGGATGGGTTTATCAAGTCAATGCCTGCCGTCAACTCACTCACCCAATCTCCAATGGATCTCTCTTGCCCCTTATGCATGGAATCCTGAAATCGAATCCGGCCCCGTACTCCAGTTACTTGCGTCTTCCACATTTAGAAATCGCATCGGCATCTCCAGAACTATTTTTGGATCGGCAAAGAAACGCACTTTTATCTGGACCAATAAAGGGCACTATGAATCCGAAAGAAGAGAAAAAGGAGTTTGGCGAAAAAGATCGTGCCGAGAACATCATGATTGTCGACCTCATCAGAAATGATCTTGGACGAATTTGCAAGACAGGAAGTGTGCACGTTCCTGAATTGCTGCAACGTCAAGACCATCCAGGGTTGGTACATCTAGTTTCTTTTGTCGCTGGGGAGCTAGCGCCAGATAGTTCATGGGATGAAATAATGAGAGCCATCTTGCCGCCTGGCTCTGTCAGCGGGGCTCCAAAATCTTCCGCGCTGGCAACGATTGAGTCTATTGAGAACCTGCCACGAGGTCCCTATTGCGGAGCGCTGGGATGGATTGAAGAAGATCGAGCTCTACTTTCGGTAGCAATCAGAATATTTTGGGATGCTAAAGATGGCTTTTTACGTTTTGGAACTGGTGCCGGAATCACGTGGGGGAGTGATGCATCGAGCGAGTGGGAAGAATCAGAACTGAAGGCTCGAAAATTGATTTCAATAGCCGGGGGTCAATTGTGAAAGGAGATACTTTTCCTGATGGCCAAGGATTATTCGAAACTATTCTTACTCTTCACGGGACGCCGCAGTTAGTTATCGAACACCTTGAGCGAGCAAGGGGAAGTGCTACAACACTGGGTTGGCAGTTTCCAGCCGAACAAGAGATTGCACGAGTCATCACTCACCTCATTGAAGCTTCTCCTTCATCCTCATCCAAAGGCAGACTCCGTCTAATTTTCACGCCAGAGGGAGGAGTTGAAGGAGCGCATACGTCGTATGAGAGATGGGCCAAACCTGCAAAAGTCACGCTCTCCCCTAAAACAATTTTTGAAGACTCACCCCTCGTTGCGATGAAACTTCTGCCCTATCGAGAAAATATAGAGATCTTGGAGAAAGCTCGCCGCTCTGGGTTTGATGACGCCATTCGCCTGAACAATAAAGGAGAGGTAGCGGAAAGTTCGGTCGCTAATCTCTTCCTTAAAGTAGCAGGCAAATGGATTACCCCTCCAAAAGATTCTGGCATATTACCTGGCATTATTCGGGGCCTCGCGTTGCAGTGCTCGTTAGTTGAGGAAGATCGCTTGCTCGCAAGAGATCTTCCTTCAGTTGAATCCATTTTTCTCGTGAATAGTCTGAAAGGTTTTCAACCAGTAGAGAGTCTTGATGACGAAGCGCTGGAAGTTGATGGCGAGTTCTCGAAAATAATCGCGACTTTGCCGCAGTTCGGTTCGGTAGGCTAGGAACATGTCACAAATCACCATCGTCGTAGACGGCATGTCACGCTCAATAGAAGCGGATGTTCGCCCAACCAATCTTTTTCAAGAAACAAAAGAGATTGTTGTGTGCAAAATCAATGGAACTTTGCGAGACCTTTGGACAGAACTATGCGAAGGAGATGTCGTTGAGAGTGTGGGTATGCATTCTCTCGAAGGTCTATACGTACTGCGACATTCAACAGCGCACGTTCTGGCGCAAGCGGTACAGCAAGTTTTCCCTCAAACGCGTCTGGGCATTGGACCACCCATCAGTGACGGCTTTTATTACGACTTTGATCCAGATCGCCCTTTTACCCCTGATGATTTGGCCAAACTAGAAACTGCGATGAAGAAAATCATCAAAGATGGGCAGCGTTTCAAGAGACGAGTTGTGTCGCAATCTGAAGCTTTAATAGAACTTCAACACGAGCCTTACAAGTGTGAATTGGTAAATATGAAGTCCGACGCAAACGATGAGAGTAATGTCGAAGTGGGTGGCGCCGAATTAACTATTTATGACAACTTGGGGAGAGATGGTCAACCGGTTTGGAGTGATCTGTGCAGAGGACCACATCTTCCTTCAACAAAGATGATTCCGGCCTTCAAATTAATGAGAAGCGCTGGCGCATATTGGCGTGGTTCCGAGAAGAATCCTATGTTGCAGAGAATTTACGGAACGGCTTGGCCTTCGCAAGAAGAACTTACGAGTCATCTAGATTTTCTCCTAGAAGCCGAAAAGCGCGATCATCGACGACTTGGTGCTGAACTAGATCTCTTTTCTTTTCCTGAAGAGATTGGCTCGGGTTTGGCAGTATTTCACCCCAAAGGCGGGATTATTCGTCGGGCCATGGAGGATTACTCGCGTCAAAGACATGAGGCAGAAGGGTATGAATTTGTTTATTCGCCACACCTAACCAAAGCAACTTTGTTTGAAAAGTCTGGGCATCTTGATTGGTACTCAGAAGGAATGTACCCGCCAATGGTGATGGATGAGGAATATCACGCAGATGGCACTGTCAAACGCGCAGGACAGCAGTACTACATGAAACCGATGAATTGTCCGTTTCATAATCTCATCTTCGCTTCTCGCCAACGTTCCTACCGGGAGCTTCCACTGCGTTTATTTGAATTTGGCACGGTGTATCGCTATGAGAAATCGGGTGTTCTGCACGGAATCACTCGCGCTCGAGGATTCACGCAAGATGATGCTCATATCTACTGCACTGCCGAACAGATGCTAGATGAGCTCGATAGTTTATTGACTTTCGTATTGAACCTTTTACGTGACTATGGCTTATCCGATTTCTATTTAGAACTTTCCACTCGCAATCCGGAAAAATCAATTGGAGAGGACATCGATTGGGCGCAAGCGACTGAAGCGCTCCGTCAGTCAGCGCAACGTCAAGATCTGGAACTCGTTCTCGATGAGGGTGGCGCCGCGTTTTACGGGCCGAAAATTTCGGTACAAGCCAAAGATGCGATTGGCCGAACGTGGCAAATGTCCACGATTCAGGTTGACTTTCAGCTCCCGCAACGATTTGAACTTGAATATGTTGCCTCGGATGGCTCTCGTAAACGACCTGTGATGATTCATCGCGCTCTCTTCGGATCCATTGAAAGATTCTTTGGGGTTCTGACAGAGCACTACGCGGGAGCGTTTCCACCGTGGCTCGCTCCGGTACAAGTAGTTGCAATACCCGTTGCTGAGGCTTTCGAACCATACCTTCGAGATGTTGTTGCTCAATTGCGCAGTAGAGGAATTCGAGCGGAGATCGATGCGTCTGATGATCGCATGCAGAAGAAGGTGCGCAACGCACAACTGCAAAAGATTCCCTTCATGCTCATTGCTGGTGCAGAAGATCAGGAACATCGCGCGGTCTCTTTTCGATATCGAAACGGCGAACAGAAGAACGGTATTTCTTTAGATGATGCATTTAACGAGATTGAGTCAAGCGTCCGAGAACGCCGGCAGGTTTAACATGTCTGAACAGGAGGGGGGAGCCGGGATACCAGATCGATGGCAGCGCCTTTGGGCGCCACATCGTATGGAGTATCTCAAAGGGGATAATCGACCTTTGCCGGGAAATGAAGTTCCTTGTCCATTTTGCAGAATTCCGACGCTGAGCGATGAGGAATCATTGATCGTTGCACGTGGTGAAACTGCTTATGTGGTGATGAATTTGTATCCCTATAACGCTGGACATCTGCTTGTCTGCACCTATAGGCACGTTGCCGATCTCACCGAATTGCGTGAAGAAGAGCGAAGCGAAATTTCCTCGCTAACCGCTCACGCAATGAAAACCTTACGAAAAATCTCCCATGCATCAGGATTTAACATTGGAATGAATCAAGGGGCGGTGTCCGGCGCGGGGATCGCAGAACATATACATCAGCATGTAGTACCGCGATGGGCTGGAGATGCAAACTTCATGCCGATTATCGGAGGTACTAAAGTATTACCGCAATTGCTAGTCCAAACGCGAGCGGATTTAGCCCAAGGTTGGTAATTGTTGAAGCAATAATTTCTTAATGTACATCTCGATAATATCGACGCCGATTCCTTTTTCTAACCAGACTGGGATTGCGGGGAAGAGCATTCCGGCTGGGAATCCGTCTTCGCCCGCAACTTCGATTTGTTCTAGATATTCAGTACGAAATTCTGCCACGAGAGTTTTATGTTCCGCCTCACTCTCCGCAATTATGGCTGGTGTAGTTGTGTAATCGCGAATGAAGAGACTAGCTAAATCGATCAATGCACATGGGATCCCCGAGTCATCGTGCAAGACCAAAAAGGGTGTTACCGATTGATCAAATACGCGATTTGCTATGAGAACGGCATCATCAAAATCGGCATCCGGATCCTCAATGCCCGTTACTGCTATCAGCCGTGGGACCATCGATTCGCTAAGTGCTTCCCAGAGCGCGATCGTGTCTGCATCAATACCTTGGCCCGCATGAACTGCAAAAATTGCAAGATCGCAAAGATCATTTGCGGACGAACCGGTGAGTCCTCCTACCGCATGGGCAATTCCTTCGGGATCGGCTCCGCTATGGCCGAAAACGTGAATTTTGAGGGATTGTCGGGCAAGGCCCTTATCCAAACTATGAGTTGCCACAAGGTCAGCCTACGATGGTGTTAATGATTAGTGACATATTGAAACCAGCAGTTACGCGAGTCATTACCCCGACCGCCCAAGCCCTGCTGAAAGTTGGCCTCACACCAAACATTGTGACGGTGAGTGGGGCCATTGGGTTGGTTGCTTCCGCCCTTATTTTTTATCCGAGTGGCCATTTAGTTTTGGGAACAACCCTCGTTGCAATTTTCGCATTGGGCGACCTTTTCGATGGCACGATGGCGAGAATATCCAATCAAGGTTCGAGCAAATGGGGAGGCTTCCTAGATTCCACTATTGATCGGGTTACTGATTCATCAGTTCTCATCGGGTTAATTTTCTTCTTAGATAGAAGTGGCGATCGCCTCTTGCCTGTTGCTGCAGTGGCGCTCGTATTTGGGATCCTCGTCCCGTATATCCGCGCTAAGGCAGAATCACTTGACATCGCTTGTAGTGGAGGGTTGGCAGAACGTACCGAGCGCCTCATCATCATGCTTTTGGCAATCTTGTTGCACGGTATTGGAGTTTCCTTTGCGTTGGCTGTGGGCATTTGGTTGATGGCTTTACTGGGGGCGATAACCTCAGTGCAAAGAATCCTCATCGTTCGTCGTGCGGTTACTGCACTATGAAAGAATTGAAAGAGTCTTTAGTCGCGGCCGGGTACCTCAGCGCCTGGAAGATAGTGCGATGGTTACCCGAAAAACAGGCCTACTCTCTTTTCTATTTTATGGGTCGAAAACTTGAGCAGCGGCAAGGAAAGAGTGTTAAACGGTTACGTTCCAACCTTCGTCAGGTTCAACCAGAAATTTCGGAGAGAGAACTCGACGAACTTCTCTCAAAAGCAATGCGATCCTATTTGCGTTATTGGTGTGACACATTTCGCTTTCCTGATTGGTCGACGGGGAGAATCGAGTCAACGGTAGAACTCACCAACGGCCATTTACTTCTAGAACCTGTGAAAGCAAGGACTGGAGTAATCGTTGCTCTTCCGCATGCGGGCAATTGGGATCACGCAGGTGCGTACTTTTGTGGAAAAGGCGCAAAGCTTGTCACAGTGGCCGAACGACTCAAACCTGAAACCCTCTTCAATAGATTCTTGCAATATCGAGAAGCAATAGGTATGGAAGTACTCGCACTTGATGGACGTGTTATTGCGACATTGGCCCAGCGTCTTCGCCATGGTGGCTTGGTCGCTCTTGTAGCCGATAGAGACCTTTCCAGAACTGGAATATCTGTTTCATTTTTTGATGGAATTGCGCGAATGCCGGCTGGACCCGCACTACTAGCTCTAAATACAGGAGCCCCATTACTCACCGCTTATGTTTCGTATAGAGAGAAGGGCATTCACATTGAATTTCGAAATGTAGATATTCCGACATCGGGAAGTCAACAGGAGAAAGTTTTGAAAATCGTTCAGAAATGTGCGGATAATTTTGCTGATGGAATTTCTAAACATCCTGAAGACTGGCACATGATGCAGAGAATATGGATAGATGCTGATTTCAAAGAGAGATCAGATGCCAAGTAAAGTGATGAAGATTGGAATTGTGTGCCCTTATGGCTGGGATGCTCCAGGGGGAGTCCAGGCACATATTCGAGATTTGAGTGAATACCTCATTAATGCGGGGCACGTCGTTTCAGTTCTAGCACCTGCGGTCGATGAAGAGTTGCTACCCTCCTATGTAGTTAGCGCTGGTAAGCCAATTGCAATTCCATATAACGGTGCGGTGGCTAGAATTCTTTTCGGCCCGATTGCTTTCGCCAGGGTGCGTCAATGGATTAGCCAGGGCGACTTTGATGTACTACATCTTCATGAGCCTGCCATTCCCTCACTTTCTTTATTAGCGTGTTGGGCTGCGGAAGGCCCGATGGTAGGAACTTTTCACGCGGCATCAAAGAAGCAGAAAGCGATTTACGCCATTGGCCCCATTCTCGAACCAGTCATTGAGAAACTTTCTGCGCGAATCGCCGTAAGTGAAGCGGCGCGATCAACCCTTACGGATCATTTAGAAACCGATGCAATCGTCATCCCCAACGGAATTTACGCTTCAAAATTTGCCGCTGGAAAGCAGAAAGAAGAATGGGGTGGTAATTCCCTGGGCTTTATCGGCAGATTTGATGAACCCCGAAAAGGATTATCTGTTCTGCTAGATGCACTCGCCCAAGTCGCTAAATCAATTCCAGACCTTCGGGTTTTGGTCGCAGGACCTGGTGATAGTGAAGAAGTGCTTGAGGGAATTGATTTGCAACTTAGAAAACGCATAACCTTTCTTGGCAGGTTGAGCGAAGAGGAAAAAGCAGATTTTCTTTCGTCTGTCGCCATTTATGTTGCGCCAAATACGGGTGGGGAATCCTTTGGAATTATCCTGGCTGAAGCGATGGCTGCCGGTACAGCGTGCGTGGCTAGCGATATTCCTGCCTTCGTTTCCCTCCTGGGTGATGGAAGATGGGGAGCGCTCTTCACATCAGAAGACTCAGCTGATTTGGCCCTCTCTCTTATTACATTGCTCCAAGATGATGAGGTCCGTCTCAACTTGGCACAAGCAGGTCAAATTCATGCAGAAGTTTTCGACTGGGATAACGTCGCCTCGCAAATTATTTCAGTGTACGAAATGGCAACAGTGGGAGGGCGCAGGGTTCGTTTGGCCTCAGATTCACGTCCGTGGAATAGATTTATCTCTAGGGAGGCGAAGTGAAAACAAGTTTTGTCATTGTCCTGTTGACATTGCTCTTTCTCTGGTACCTGTCTTTCTCCGCTACGCGCCTAGATCGTTTACACCTTCGCGTTGAAACGAGTTGGGCAAATCTGGATGGTCTCTTACAACGACGTGCTGCCGTCGCCCTCGAACTCGCGCATAGCGAAATGGCGGACCCCGCATCATCCTTGCTTCTGACCGCTGCTGCATACCAGGCGCGAGAAGCACAAATTTCCGTTCGATCACTTGCTGAGAGTGGCTTGTCGGGCGCACTAGGGCTTCTGCAAAATGATTTAGGCCAAGAGATTCATCCGGCTGAGGCGGCGCTGTTAAAAGAACTCTCAGATCTGACCGAGAAAATTCGGGTGGCAATTGCTTTTCACGTGGACGCAGTTTCGAGAACGAGATTGGTGAGACAAAAATTAATTTTTAAATTATTCCGTTTGGCGGGACGAGCCCCTCTTCCAGTCACATATGAATTTGAAGATGATGTCCTCTAATCGTCGCACTTATCGCTTTGCATTTCTCGCTTTCGCGATAGTTCTCCTCGCAGGTTGCCAGGTTAAGCCGGAGTCAGCGAGTCCTTCAACAACCACTTTAACAGAAATTGTTGAACCCACATATAACTCCTTAAGCGGAAGAGTAGGCGCGGATGGTCCAGTATTGGTAGTCAAAATTGATGACACAACGCAAGCGCATCCACAAATTGGTCTAGATAAAGCCGATGTTGTCTATATCGAACAAGTTGAAGGTGGCTTAACAAGACTTGCTGCCGTTTTTTCTTCTGTCATTCCTGAACGTATCGGTCCAGTTCGCAGCGCACGAATTAGTGATATTGATTTGCTAGCACAATATGGACACGTTGCATTTGCCTATAGTGGGGCGCAAACGAAATTGTTGCCAGTTATCGCAAACGCCAATCTAGAAAACCTCGGCGCGCAAAGGGAATCTCAAGATATGTATGTGCGAGATTCAACGCGATTTGCTCCAGTCAATTTGATTTTGAGAGCGGATCTGTTAATGGCCAAGCTCGTAGCAAACAACGTTCCCATCGCATCTTCAAAAAACATTGGATGGACTTTTGGCGTCAAACCCGCGAATGGGAGGATAGTCACTTCGGTGAAATTACGATGGCCCGCGAATTCTTATTCCGCTACGTGGTCGCCGGCGGAGTCTCGATGGTTGCTTTTCCATTCGGGCGCACCTGATTTAGCGGCTAATGGAAAACAATTAGGGCCAACAACTCTAGTTATTCAAAAGGTTTCCATTACCGATTCCATTTATCGAGATAAATTTGGAGGAGTGACCCCGTTTTCGGCCACCATTGGATCAGGGGCTGGATATATTTTGCGAAACAACGAGGTAATCTCGGCTCTCTGGTCACGTCCAACTGTTGAAGAGGGCACGAGATGGACAGGGCCAGGGGGAACACCCATCGCCTTCGCTCCTGGTCAGGTTTGGGTTGCCTTGGTTGATAACGAGCCTGAATTTACCTTCCCCCTGCCGCCGGCAACCACCAAACCAGCCCAGTAATAGCCAGTAATAGCCAGTTAAAAGTTGGGTCGAGGAGCCACACTTCGACAAAGTAGGATTGGCGGTCGGAGAGTATCCAAACGCTAAAGGAGAATCATGTCTGAGGTTAAGGGAACAGGACGCGTAAAGCGCGGAATGGCCGAGATGCTCAAGGGCGGCGTCATAATGGATGTTGTCAATGCCGAACAAGCCAAGATTGCCGAAGATGCCGGCGCAGTTGCTGTGATGGCACTAGAGAGAGTGCCGGCGGACATTCGCGCTGAAGGTGGCGTTTCGAGGATGTCGGATCCTGACATGATCGAGAAAATCAAAGCGACGGTTTCTATCCCTGTTATGGCCAAAGCGAGAATTGGTCACTTTACCGAGGCGCGAGTATTGGAAAGTTTGGGCGTCGATTACATTGATGAGTCTGAAGTTCTAACACCTGCTGATTATGCGAATCACATCGATAAATGGGATTTCACAGTTCCATTCGTGTGTGGCGCCACCAATCTCGGTGAGGCGCTTCGTCGAATCAACGAGGGCGCCGCCATGATTCGTTCCAAGGGCGAAGCCGGTACTGGTGACGTATCTAATGCGGTCACACATATGCGAAAAATCGGTGGAGAGATTCGACGCTTGAGTTCTATGCGTGAAGACGAACTTTACCTCGCGGCGAAAGAGATGCAAGCGCCTTATGAACTTGTGAAAGAGGTAGCGCAGTCAGGAAAGCTCCCGGTCGTCCTTTTTACGGCGGGGGGAATTGCGACGCCTGCTGATGCGGCGATGATGATGCATCTTGGCGCTGACGGTGTATTTATCGGATCTGGAATCTTTAAGTCGGGAGATCCGGCCCGACGTGCCGCGGCGTGTGTTAAAGCCACAACTTTCTTCGATGACGCAAAGGTAATTGCAGATGCCTCACGCGGACTCGGCGATGCCATGGTTGGTATCAACGTTGCAGATATTCCGGTACCTCATCGTTTGGCCGAACGCGGCTGGTAGTTTTTTGACTCAACGATCGATGAAAGTCGGAGTACTCGCTCTTCAAGGTGATGTTAGGGAACATCTTTTTGCCCTTAATGAGTGCGAGGTCAATGCGATCCCGGTTCGGCGTGCTGCTGAGATCGCCTCGATAGATGCCCTTGTCATTCCTGGGGGCGAATCGACCACGATTGCGCACCTCGCTCAGACGTTTGACATCTTTGATCCGATTCAAGAGAGAATCCAGAACGGTATGCCAACCTACGGTTCTTGTGCCGGAATGATTCTCTTAGCAGATCGCGTCTTAGACGCCACCCAAGGGCAGAAGACTTTTGGTGGGCTTGATATAACTGTCAGGCGAAATGCCTTCGGCCGCCAAGTGGATTCATTCGAACTCGATCTTAATATGGAAGGTCTGCACGAAATGATGCGGGCCGTTTTTATCCGCGCTCCATGGGTCGAGCAAGTTGGATCAGGGGTAGAGATTTTGGCTTCAGTTTTTCCATCGGAAAATGTTTCTCATGCTGTTGCCGTGCGACAAGGTGCTCTTCTGGCGACTTCTTTTCACCCTGAATTAACGAGTGATAACAGAATCCATCGATACTTCATAGAAGAAGTGTGCAAAGAGATCTCAAAGTTCGGATAAAGTATCGCAACGTTCTGAAGTTCTTCAATGATGGGGTGAATATGTCAGGCCATTCCAAGTGGGCGACGACCAAGCACAAGAAGGCGATAATTGATTCGCGTCGCGCGAAGTCATTTGCAAAATATATAAAGGCGATCGAGGTGGCATCTCGAACCGGTGGGCCAGATATGGCCGGGAACCCAACGCTCTATGACGCAGTTGCAAAAGCTAAGAAGAATTCGATGCCTGCCGACAATATCGAACGCGCGATTAAGCGAGGCGCTGGGCTTGAGGCTGGCGCCGCTGATTGGCAGACGATTATGTACGAAGGTTATGGACCAAGCGGTGTAGCCATACTTATTGAATGTTTGACAGACAACCGCAATAGGGCGGCGGGAGAGGTAAGGGTAGCCGTTACGCGCAACGGTGGAAGTATGGGTGATCCTGGTTCGGTTTCCTACCTGTTTAATCGCAAAGGCGTGATTATCGTGACAAAAGGCGCTTCGGTAAATGAGGATAAAATTCTAGAAGCGGTATTGGATGCGGGCGCACAAGAAGTAAACGACATTGGCGAATCATTTGAGATTGTTTGCGAACCCACGGATATGGCAGCGGTGAGGTCTGCCTTAGCGAGCGCGAAGATCGATTACGACTCTGCTGAATCATCTTTTTTACCTTCTATGTCGATTCCCTTGGATGCAGAGGCTGCGAAAAAGGTTTTCACTCTTATCGATGCGATTGAAGACCTTGACGATGTGCAGAATGTTTACGGTAATTTTGATATCTCTGATGAAGTTATGGCGAGTCTGGACTCATAACTTTCTAGGTCGACTTAGGCTACACGCATGAGCGCTCAGATCTCCGTCGCGAAGGTTTGTTTTAGAAGAGTGCGCCGACTACGAAGCCTTTCGCAACAGAGCGTGTGACGATGCGCGTATTGGGCGTAGATCCGGGCCTCACTCGGTGCGGTATTGGGGTTATCGATGGCGCGGTGGGAGCACCTTTAATTTTGGTTGGAGTTGGAGTCATCATGACTTCAACAGATGCGCCATTGGAGCGACGGTTACTGCAACTTGAAAGCGATATTTCTCAATGGATTACTCGATACCAACCCGATGCGATTGCGGTAGAGCGAGTATTTTCGCAGTTGAATGTTCGAACCGTGATGGGAACGGGACAAGCAGCAGGTATTGCTTTGCTTGCAGCCGCAAAAGCTGGAATACCGGTTGTGATGCATACACCCACTGAGGTAAAAGCAGCAGTTACCGGATCTGGACGGGCTGGTAAAGCGCAAGTAGCCGAGATGGTCAAGCGACTTTTGAATTTGGAAAGTGTGCCCAAACCCGTGGACGCGACAGACGCTTTGGCACTTGCAATCTGCCATATGTGGCGTGGAGCCAGCAAAGATCGATTGTCAGAAGCGGTCAAAAATGAGCAAGCGCGGATCAAGGATTTACGTCGATGATCTCCTCATTATTTGGGCGCGTCCGTTCTCTCTCCCACGATCGTGCAGTTGTAGAAGTTGGGGGAGTTGGTCTTTCCGTGGCAATTACTTCACCCACTAGCGCTCGGTTGTCACTTGGAGCAGATGTACAGCTCTATACCTCGTTAATTGTGAGAGAAGATTCATTAACGCT
>JANYDL010000062.1 GCA_025363635.1 Actinomycetes bacterium | reverse complement strand
ATGTTTGAACGTAATGACGATGTCCTCTACATCTGTTACGACAATGAGGCTTACATGAATACCGGCGTCCAACGATCAGGGGCAACCCCACCTGCGGCGCGCACAGCAACCACACAAGCCGTTGGACCGGAACCAGGGAATATTTTCGGACAAGGAAAAAACCTTCCACGCATTGCCATGGCCCATGAAATTCCATATGTCGCTACCGCAACGGTTGCAGATCTGAGGGATCTTGAAGCAAAGGTCACCAAGGCCATGTCGATACGTGGCGCTCGATACCTGCATGTGTTAGTTCCCTGCCCGCTGGGCTGGGGGTCAGCTTCGTGTGACACCGTAAAAATCGCACGTCTGGCAACCCAATCTGGACTCTTCCCCGTCTTTGAGGCCGAACACGGAGAAGTTACTTCTTCCACTCCGATCCGCCATAAAGTACCGGTCGAGGAATATTTGAAATTGCAAGCACGATATTCACATCTCTTCTCTCCCAAGAGACGCGATGACGTCATCGATAGATTGCAAGGCGCTGCCGATCGAAATATTGCTCGGTACGATCTCGTGGCCGAAGGTGGCGCCAACTAATGGAGAAGCCATTCGCGATCACGTTAGAGGTTAATTCTAGTCTGGCTAACCACACAGGTTCTTGGCGAGTTGAGCGACCAAAATATGTCAACCTCATGCCCCCTTGCAATAACGCATGTCCCGCAGGGGAGAATATTCAGAACTGG
This sequence comes from Actinomycetes bacterium, assembly GCA_025363635.1. Taxonomy (GTDB): domain Bacteria; phylum Actinomycetota; class Actinomycetes; order Nanopelagicales; family Nanopelagicaceae; genus QYPT01. Next base: position 1,694 of record JANYDL010000062.1, on the reverse strand, counting down.
CTCTACGTTGCAGAAGACGGTTCATATGAAGAGGCCTGGCGTTCACTCGTTTTAGAAAATCCATTTCCTGCAATTATGGGACGAGTTTGTTATCACCCATGTCAGACGGCCTGCAATCGTGCTCAACTTGATGAGGCAGTCGGAATTAATTCGGTCGAACGATTCTTAGGTGACCTCGCTATTGAAAAAGGTTGGAAGATAGAAGTTACTGCGCCACCTACTGGTGCGCACATCCTCATTATCGGAGCAGGACCCACAGGACTCTCCGCTGCGTATCACCTACGTCGACTAGGACACGAAGTGACGCTACGAGACGCTGCCACTGCAGCCGGTGGAATGATGCGATATGGAATTCCAAAGTATCGATTACCTCGTGAAGTTCTGGATGCTGAAGTCGCCCGTGTCGCAGAGATGGGAGTGAAATTCCAACTTGGGCGACATGTAGAAAATTTACAAGATGCGATTGATGAAGGATTCGATGCAATCTTTTTAGCTGTCGGTGCGCAGATTGGAAAGCGAGCCTACATCCCTGCTGGAGAGGCTGCGAAGATTCTCGATGCCGTGAATGTTCTACATTCTGTAGAAGACGGAAATGCACCTCTCCTTGGACGACGCGTAGTCGTCTATGGCGGTGGCAACACGGCGATAGACGTTGCCCGAACCGCAAAACGTCTTGGCGCGGAAGAAGCCATCATTGTTTATCGGCGCACTCGCGAAAAAGCACCTGCCGACGATGGCGAAATTCAAGAAGCCATCGAGGAGGGCGTCATGATGAAATGGCTCTCAACAGTGAAACATGCAGAATCTGGTTCGCTCAAAATTGAGAAGATGGTTCTGGACGAGAAAGGGTTTCCGCAGCCAACCGGCGAATACGAAGATTTAGAGGCTGATTCACTGGTTTTAGCCCTCGGCCAAGAAGTGGATCTTTCGTTAATCAATAACATCACCGACCTCGTTGTAATTGATGGAGTAGTTCAAGTTAGCCCAGCGATGATGACCGGTCGCGCGGGCGTTTTTGCCGGCGGCGACATGGTTCCTGCCGAACGCACCGTTACAACTGGCGTTGGCCATGGCAAAAAAGCAGCCCGAAATATTGACGCATGGTTGCGGAAAACAGCGCTCGAAAAGGGCGAGAGGTCGCCGATCGTCGAGTACAAAGATCTCAATCCTTGGTACTACTCGGATGCACCGCACGCGGTTCGACCACGACTCGAGGGGGCTCGACGTGCTTCTAATTTTGATGAAGTCGTTCAGGGCCTCGATGAATCCACCGCTCTTTATGAGGCACGACGATGTATGTCGTGTGGAAATTGCTTCGAATGCGATAACTGTTTTGGTGTTTGTCCAGACAATGCAGTCATTAAGTTGGGACCTGGAAAGGGTTTTGAGTTCAATCTTGATTACTGTAAAGGGTGCGGAATATGCGTCACAGAATGTCCATCCGGATCCATTGTGATGATTCCAGAAAAGAGCTGACATGATTATCTGTGCACCTGTTACGGCAAACGGAGAGATTGATCCTCGATGGGGGAAAGCTGATCGAGTGGCGGTCGTAGATGTCCAGAGTGGGGAAATCCAAAGTTGGTCTGAAATTGAAGTTGGTTGGAGCCACCTTCACGATTCTGGAACTCATGGCTCCCACCATGCTCGAATTGTGACATTTTTGAAGGAAAATAAAATCGAAGCCATTGTTG
>JANYDL010000061.1 GCA_025363635.1 Actinomycetes bacterium | reverse complement strand
TATGAATTTTCGAATTTAATATCACTTGGGGGGAGAATCCTTTACACCAATCAGATTTCGCCATGTTGTCGATTGAATAGGAATGCCCGCTTGCATGGAGAAGATGGTATTTCCAATTTGAAGGTTCTACAACCTCTACACTTTCACCGTTGAAGCCCTATGAAGAGGAGACTGCATTGGAACCGACATCGCACAGACGCCATTTAGTTGAACGAGTGGTCGAGAAGGTGATCTTTGGTAGCCGATGGATTTTGGCACCATTTTATGTCGGTCTTTCGGCGGCATTGGTCCTGCTATTAATGAAGTTTGCTCAGAATTTTTGGAAGTTTTCACAACAAATTATGCACACAGACTCACACGAAGTGATTTTGGATATCTTGGGACTGCTCGATATAACTCTCTTAGCAAATCTCATATTGATAGTAATTTTCGCGGGCTATGAAAATTTCGTCTCAAAGATCGAAGTTGCAGAAAATGATGTAGACCGACCAGATTGGATGGGAAGCGTAGATTTCTCTGGATTGAAACTGAAGCTGATCGGCTCGCTCGTTGCTATCTCTGTCATTGAACTCCTCAAAGACTTTATGAACGCCGCGACAGTGGTGGAACCTGGCTTGAAGTGGCGTATTGCGATCCATGTAACCTTTGTTATCTCGGGTGTTCTCTTTGCCTTGATGGACTATATTGCAGAAATCGCACATGCTTATGGTGACAAGAAGAAGTAACTAGTCGCTAAACCGTGAAGGTCTGGCATGCATGGGCCAAGCATCTTTGGATAAAAGATCATACGAGGCTAGGCGCAAATATTGGTCTTTACTCTTCGACAATCACTGGCTGTGCTCCGCTAACGCGAATCAATTCTTCAAATGATGTTGGGAATACGGCATGAGGATGGCCAGCAGCGGCCCACACAATCTCGTAGTCCTTCAGAGCCACGTCGATCAAAATTCTCGCCTTGGTAATCCAACCGATGGGAGCGACACCTCCAATTGAAAATCCACTCTTTTCCTTTACGTAATTCGCATCCACTGTTCCTAAACTTTCGAACCCCAACGTCCTTGCGACCAACTCAGTATCGACCCGATGACGACCGGACGTGATGATCAATAGAGGAGATTGGTCAGGCAGTTTAAAAATCAGCGAAGAAGCTATTTGCCCTACTTCAATTCCTAACGATGAAGCAGCAGCTTGAGCAGTACGAGCGCTCTCCGAAAGCACATGGACTTCTCCATCGACACCTAGCGCTTCAAGAGAGGCAATAACACGTTTTACAGCGGATTTATCCTTGATGTGCTCCATAGGCTGAGAATAATGCGTTGCTTTCCAACGGGAGCATGGAAAATCCCAGAAAACTACTAGGTTAAGCACCCTATGTCTGATTCACCGCACTATGCGCAAGCCGATCGTGCTCGAAAAGCTCTCGCAGCGACTTTCGGGCTTATGGGAATCGTCTCAATGGCGTGGGTACCTCGTATCCCTGAAATTAAAGATTCCATCGGCCTCAGCAATGGTCAATTTGGACTCTTACTTATGGGAAGTACGTGTGGCTCTCTAGTCGGCGCGCAATTAACAGGTCGACTCGTGCATGCTCATGGGGCTCGTGCAGTTTCCATCATTGCAGCGGTCTTTATGCCCTGTGGTTTAGTCGGGATGGGTGTGGCTCGAACCGCTCCGGAACTTTTTATCGCACTTTTTTTTATGGGTCTGGGCTATGCGAGTCTAGATATCGCGACCAATTCGCAGGCGGTGGAAGTTGAAAAAATACTGGGGAGAAGATGGCTATCAACTCTTCATGCCCTATGGAGTTTGGGTGCATTCACGACGGCATTGATTGGTGGCGCAATCGCGAAACATACGACGCCACGTTTCAATTTAGTCGCAGTAGGAATTGTCTCCTTCATCTTATTCATTCCAGCCGTTCGTTCCTTATTGAGCGCCGATCTCGATAATCACGCGGCCGCTGATGAAGAAGCGGAAGCGAAGATTCCACTTTTTGGTCACTCCGTACTGCCTCTATGGGCCATGGGATTAGGCCTCTTTGGCGGACTGATCGCAGAGGGATCGACGGGTGATTGGAGCGCAATTCTTTTGCGAGATCATATGGGAATTGGAAAAGGGTTGAATGCATCAGCATTCGCTTCATTTGCGTTAGCGATGATTATTAGCCGTTTCCTGGGGGATCGCACTCTAGACCGCCTCGGACCCGCGCGGACAGTGAAATTAGGTGGATACGTTGGAGGTTCGGCTCTTGGTCTCTCGATCGCAATTGCTGTTCCGCTCTCTGCATATTCCCACCTACTTTCCTTGGTAGTGGTCAATATTGGTTTCTTTATCGCGGGGTTAGGTATGGGGCCAATATTCCCAGCATATATATTGGCAGCAAGTGCTATCCCTGGAATTGCTCCATCCGTAGCAATTGCACGAATCGGCGTTATCGCTTTAGCAGCATTCTTTGTAGGTCCAGCCGTAGTTGGCGGAGTTGCCCAATTGACTTCTCTTCCCATCGCGATGGCTCTTCCATCTTTAATGTTTATTTATTCTGGATACCAGTCTCGAATCATTAAAGTGAAGATATCTACCCAGTGATGAAGTAAGTTTGAAAAAGAGTATAAGCGGCTACGACGTAGAGCAGTATTGCAAAAGACTTTCTTAGAAACGACGCCGGCATTTTCGAACTTTTATGAGAAGCAAAAGTTGCGATTGCCACCGCAGTAATCGCTATCGCAATTGGTATAGCCCATTTGATTTCATGCCACATACCACTATGGGCAATGAATGCAGTTAAAGAGTTTGCCGAAATTATGACCAGCGAAGTACCAGCGGCTTTATTTTGCGGAATTCGAAAGAAGAGAACCAAGATTGGGATTGCCAAAAAGCCGCCACCGACTCCAAAGACTCCTGTCATTAAGCCGATGGTTAAAGAGACTAAGACAAGGATCGCAAGAGGAATTTTCTTTTGGTCACCTTTGAGGGGATTAAAGAGCATCGATGTTGCAGCAAAGATAAGAACTAATGCAAAACCTGCGGTAATTGTTTTGTCAGAGAGGTGGCGTGAAAGTATCGAGCCTCCTAAATTGGTGATCAGACCCAGTGACCAAATTGTGAGGGCTTCGCGTATTAGGACGTCGCGAGATCTAAATTTTGGAACAGCTCCAGCGGCCGCCGCGAGAAAGACGATTGCAAGAGCGGCCGTAGATGCGTGATGAGGAGTGAAGTCAAATAAGTAGATGAGGATGGGAACCGAGAGCATCGCGCCACCTGCGCCGACAAAGCCCAGGACTGAACCTATGAAGGCGCCAGCAAAGAGGGCACCCAGGATTTCCATGCCTCGATCATGTCAGAGCGTCAGTGACTTTATGTTTGTTGAAAATTTATCCGTCGTTGAGATTTATGGAGAACTTTCACCTTTCCTCCCCGTGATACTCCAACTTATGAGCAAACCTTCTGTTCTTTTTGTTTGTATTCATAACGTCGGACGTTCACAAATGGCGGCTGCATTCCTCTCTCATTTGTTGCACGGTGAAATCGATCTTCGTTCTGCAGGAACGGAGCCAGTTGCGAATGTGAATCCTGCAGTGATTGAGGCGATGAAGAGTAAGGTCTTTTATCGGGGGGTTAGCTCCTGTCACCCAGGCAGATTGGGCTCAATCTGGCCTCAATTTGGGCTGGGCTTGCCGTTGTCAGCCTGGAGGGCTATTTTTCGAACATATGTTCGAATTACACAACCCTGCCCAGGAACCCTCAAAAATGACGCCTCCTGTTGCTAAGGCTGCCATTAAACGAGCCCAAATAAGTCAGGTTGAAGCCCACGAAGTTCTTGCTGATGGCTCCACCCCTGTGGAGTTCACCTTTCGAGGAAGACGTTTTCGCATCCACGCAGTGTTGTCGCGGTGGTGTGAATCTGGCGGATGGTGGAATCGAATCAGTGATGGCATTTATCGACCAGATGACGGAGCTCGTGCTCTATGGCGGGTAGAGGCTGCTCCGATTGGAACGCTGACTACTTTTGAAATCGAGCGTGATGAAGTTACCGGTGCATGGCGCATCACGGTTCTGTAGGAGCTGGTGGCATGACCGGCTCTTTCGTACATTTGCGTGTTTGTAGCGCATACTCATTTAAATACGGGACAACAACACCACATGATCTTGTCGCGCGAGCTAGCGAATATGAAATGCCATCTCTTGCTCTCACTGATCGCGATGGTCTCGCTGGAGCAATTCGATTTGCTCAAAGTTGTGTTGAGTATGGGGTCGCACCAATTATTGGGATTGATTGTGCAATTGATCTAAATAGGTCGCCCTCTGCAAAAAATTTGCCACGCATCACCTTGCTTGCACATAGTGAAGGGGGATGGCGCTCGCTTTGTCGATTGCTTACCTCGCTTCATACATATACATCAAGTGCATCAAGTAGTGGAACACTTATTCGAAGTTCTGCACCTATCCTCACTTTAGATTTTCTCGAGCGCTTTAGTGAGTACAGTAAAAATCTTTTGGTCTTGCATGGACCTGAATCACCCGTCGGTGGTGCAATCACACTTCGTCGGGCAGATTTGGCACATGAGCGTTTTAATATAACTCGAGAATTGTTTGCCGATCATGCAATTGAATGTGTATCTCATTTAGTTGCTGGAGATGGCCCTCGTTCTACTGCGCACGCAGGTAGATCCTTGATCTTTGCTAGAGATTACAAAATCCCTGCAGTCATCACCAATGCTGTTCGAATGCGTCAGCGAGATGATGGACCAGTCGCGGATATTTTGGACTCTGCTCGACAGTTGGTTCCTCTTCATCCTCGTCATGTAGAAAGAAAGAATGCTGAGGCCTTTCTCAAATCCAGCGGCGAAATGATTGCTATTGCTGATGAGATTGCACGTGCTGCGGGAGAGCGTTCGGCACGTGAATTACTCGCGACTACTCAGGAGTGGGTTGAGCGAGCCATACTTTCTCCCACTCGCGACATCGGTTTAGGTGGAATCCATTTACCAGAACCACATATAGTCGGAGCCGACTCCTCTTTGCAGATGCAATCTATATTGCGTAGCCGATCCGAATCTGGGTTGAATTGGAGATATCACGATAGTGCGACAATTTCTCAAGCGCGTCAACGTTTAGATGATGAACTAGCAACTGTTGCGACATTGGGATATGAATCATATTTTCTTACCGTTGCAGATATCACCGATATGGCTCGTGATCGCGGCATTCGCGTGGCTGCACGAGGCAGTGGTGCAGGTTCACTTATCTGCCACTTGTTAGGAATCTCCGGAGTTGACCCTTTGAAGCATGGTTTGCTGATGGAGAGGTTTTGTTCGCCACTTCGCAGAGCTCTTCCTGATATCGACATAGATGTCGAATCTGCTCGGCGACTGGAGATTTACGACTTAGTCTTTAAGCGCTACGGAGATGCTTCGTGGAGTCAACCGGGTAATACATCTCGTTGTGCCACGGTCGCCATGGTGGACACATATCGTGCGCGACATGCTATTCGCGATACCGGCACAGCGTTAGGTCTTCCTTTTGTTGAAATTGATCTCATAGCAAAATCTTTACCTCATGTCCGTGCACGCAATATTTCGCAAGCACTTTCTAGCCTTCCAGAATTGCGCAGTCTGAATCTCACTAGTCCATTGACCGCAATGACTATCGCCTTAGCAGAGCGTTTAGATGGTCTCCCACGTCATTTAGCAATGCACCCATGTGCAGTAGTCCTATCCGATGGAGGTTTTTTGGATCGCGCTCCCTTGCAGGTTAATGCAAGCGGTTATCCCATGGTGGAATTCGATAAAGATGATGTTGAGGCGGTTGGCTTATTAAAACTTGATATTTTGGGCGTTCGCATGCAATCAACTATTGCTTATGCAATAAAAGAAATTGAACGTTTAGAAGATAAGCCTTTAGATATTGACGCTATTGCATTAGATGATCAAGCAACATTTGATCTCATTCGATCCACCCGTACTTTAGGAATTTTTCAAGTCGAGAGCCCAGGTCAGCGCGAACTTGTTGGGAAGTTAGCACCAGAAACATTCACTGATCTCATTATTGATATTTCGCTTTTTAGACCTGGACCAGTCAAGAGCGACATGATTCGTCCCTTTCTTAGCGCTCGGCATGGGTGGAGTCCTGCTCAAATTATTCATCCAGACCTTTACGAAGTTTTGCGCGACACTGAAGGAGTTGTTGTATTTCACGAGCAAGTAATTTGGATTATTGCCATTCTTACTGGTTGCACTCTCGCGCAAGCTGACGAGAGACGCCGTGCGTTAGGTAGTCGCGAAGGTCAGCAAGAGGTCTGCGACTGGTTCTATCCGACAGCACTTGCACGCGGTTACGACCTTGCGATCATTGCTGCAATGTGGGAGGTTTTGCGAGCCTTTGCATCTTTTGGATTCTGCAAAGCGCATGCCGCTGCGTTTGCGCTTCCGACATATCAATCCGCTTGGCTTAAAGCCCATCACCCTGCTGCTTTTATTGCCGGAGTCCTCACTCATGATCCAGGGATGTATCCAAAGAGATTGATTCTTGATGATGCACGACAATTGGGGATCACGATTGCGCCGGTGGATATCAATCGATCAACCTCTTCGTATCGAGTCGAACTGGTTAATCCTGAATATGGGCGCAAGCCGGTTGCGGTAATCGATGGAGCGAGCACGGGAAGAGTTCTTGTCATGCCAGATGCACGTGGATACGCGATTCGGATGTCTTTGAGCGATTTAGATGGAATAAGTAGTGGGGAAGTCGAATCAATTATCGAGGGCCAACCCTATTTAGATCTTGCTGATTTCTACTCTCGCTCAGGTGCATCATTTCCTACAACAGAGCGCTTGATTCTTATCGGAGCTTTTGATGAAGTTCATTCCATTCATTCGACAGAGAGTAAAGCAGGTGGAATCAATCGACGTGATCTGCTCTTGCATTTAAATGATCTCCATCGCTCACCTGGAGGTAGTTCTTTAGGTGGATCACAGTTGAATTTTGGTTTTATCCCACCAGCCCTTATTTCGAGCGGCTTGCCAGACTTAGATGCGAGTGAGAAAGTCCGTTACGAAATTAGCCATTTAGGGATGGATGTTTCACATCATCTTCTGGAGTTTTATGCTGAATTCCTTAACAAGATTGGCGCAGTTCGATCTTCAGATCTCCTCGCTCAAAGATCAGGTTCATCTGTTCTAGTGGCGGGCGTAAAAGTCGCACTACAAACTCCTCCAGTGCGTTCGGGGAGAAGAGTCATCTTCCTTACCCTAGATGATGGATACGGCTGTAATGATGCAACCTTTTTCACTGATACTCAACAGAATTACGCCGATGTTCTTTTTAGTTCCTGGCTTTTCCTCGTAAGGGGAGAGGTGCGACGAACTGGTCCGCGTGGTGTCTCAATACGAGCTACAGGTGCGTGGGAATTACGTGGCGCTTACGAAAAGTACGCGCAAAGTAGAAGTACGCTCGTTGTATGAGCACCGCCACTATCTTGCACGTGGATATGGATGCCTTCTTTGCATCGGTAGCCGAACGCGACGATCCATCCTTAAAAGGGAAGGCAGTTGTTGTTGGCGCTGGCGCGCGCGGAGTGGTTCTTTCTGCAAATTATCTGGCACGAACTTTTGGTATTCGAGCGGCAATGCCTGTCGGTAAAGCACAACGACTAGCTCCAAAGGCAATCTTTGTTCCACCCGCTCACGGACGCTACGGCGAAATATCTGCGCGAATTATGGAGATATTTCAAGAGTTCACTCCACATGTAGAACCCATTTCCGTAGATGAAGCGTTTCTTGATGTCACTGGTTCGCGAAAATTGCTAGGAACTGGTCGGCAAATAGGCGCCGCCATCCGAGCAAAAATAGAAAAACAAGAGGGCATCACGTGCTCAGTTGGAATTGCTCCATCAAAGTTCATTGCCAAACTTGCCTCTGATAGATGTAAGCCAAACGGCATGCTGGAAATTCCGGCTGATCGAATTCTTAACTTCCTCCACCCGCTACCAGTTTCTGCAATTTGGGGAGTAGGACCAAAGACGACCGAAACTTTAGAACGATTAGGACTCAGAACTGTTGCGGATATTGCGAATACTCCTCGTACGACATTGATGAGAGCACTTGGTGATGCAAGTGGCGCGGCAATATTTGAACTTGCATGGGGACGTGATTACAGAGATGTTGTTACGAGCGAGCCGGAGAAAAGCATTAGTGCTGCTGAAACATTCGCTCGTGATATAGATGATCCAGAGGTTATATTGAAAGAGTTTCTCCGGTTGACAGAGAAGGCGACTGCACGATTACGAGAGCGTGCACTTTTTGCAAAAACAATTTCGATCAAAGTTCGATTCGCAGATTTCACAACTATCAATCGATCAAAGACGCTCCCATTGGCCATTGATAGCGCTCACGATACATATCAAGTGGTTAAGAGCCTTTATCTAGCTTTGAGGCATGAGCGGGTTCGACTTCGCTTGGTGGGAGTCAGCCTAGAAAACCTTGAGACTTTTGCGCCAGAACAGATGATTTTAGGTTCTCGTGAGCGTGGATGGCGCGAGGCCGAAGGTGCAATAGATAAGGTGCAGGCGCGTTTTGGGGAGGGTAGCGTGCGACCAGGGCGTCTCATCCGCCCCGAGAACGAAAAGTAGGAGGCGGTGGCAATATGCAATCAGCGGCGAGATGTTCTATTGTGTGGTACCGCGCAACGATCTCGAGCCATCCGACGGCGAGTCGAGACGAAGGTCTGTTGTGAAATGTTATGAAAGGGGGAGTTGATGGCGTTATCTGAGCATGAACGCAAACTCCTAGCTCAAATGGAAGAGGCACTTTCAGTCGATGATCCACGTCTGGTTTCGACATTGACCGGAACTCGCCTATATCCCGGCAGAAACCGTGCCCTAGCAGGAGTTGGACTGACTCTTTTGGGATTGGCCACAATCTTTGGGGGCCTCATTGCGAAATTGACGCCTGTTGGAATTCTAGGATTTCTCATCGCGCTCACCGGAGTCATTCTCGCGATCTCAGCCCTCTCAGGGGTGAGCGCCTTGCGTTCCCCCAAGGTGAAGAAGGGCGGCAAGGGGAAGTTGAATTCCAGGCTTGAAGATCGTTGGGAGCGCAGAAACTTCGATCAATAAGAAAAACTGTTGAAGAGAGTTACCAAAGCCGCCCTCCGTATGGGGGGCTTTTTTCTACCCAAAAAAAGGCTGAAAAAGGCAAAATAATGGGGAATGGTGGTTGATAATGGAGAGAAATGGAGTAAAGTGGGGAACTAGTTAACTGGAACCTGGGGAAGGGGGCCAGAACAGATGTTTCTCGGTACCCACGAGCCACGCCTTGATGACAAGGGCCGTCTGATCCTCCCCGCCAAATTTCGAGAGGAATTGGCGAGTGGGCTTGTCATTACTAAAGGCCAAGAAAGATGCCTCTACGTTTTTCCCACCGCTGAATTTGCGACTATTACGGAGAACCTTCGTCAAGCACCTGTGACCTCAAAATCGGCTCGCGATTACATGCGTGTGATGTTTGCCGGTGCCCACGATGAGATTCCTGACCGACAAGGTCGAGTCACAATTCCGCAAGGACTTCGGACTTATGCCGATCTTACAAAAGATTGCGTAGTCATCGGCGCAAATACACGCGTTGAAATATGGGATTCCACAGCGTGGAGTGAATACCTCTCAGATCGCGAAAAAGGTTTTGCAGATGTATCTGAGGAGGTGTTCCCAGGCTTGTTTTAAAGGCCTCATTGTCTACATGAATTCTCTCTTGTGGCCACCGCCGACCAGATCTATCGGCGCCCCTTCCCCGGCGCCGATAAGAAAGTTCCGTCGGCCGGCGGTGACCAGAGGAGAGAAGAAATAGGAGGAGTGAAAAAGAAGTAGCAGCGAACTAAAAGTGAATGAAAGTGAATAACCGCAAGGAATGCAACAAGAGATTGGGGGAGAAGTGGAACACATTTCAGTAATGCTTGAACGCTGTGTAGAACTTCTCTCACCTTCAATCGAACGAGCAGAGCACCCCGTCGTTGTGGATGCGACCTTAGGTCTTGGGGGACATACCGAGGCGCTCCTAAAAAAGTTTCCGCACTTGATTGTTATTGGTCTTGATCGCGACTTGGAAGCTATTGCTCGTGCTACTGCTCGACTTGAACCTTATCAAGATCGGTTTCTAGTCAAGCATTCTATTTATGATCATATATTGAAGTGCATTTTAGAATGCGGATTCTCAAAAGTTGACGGCATCTTATTTGATCTAGGTATTTCGTCTATGCAGGTTGATGAAACTGAAAGGGGCTTTTCTTATTCACATGATGCACCTCTTGATATGCGGATGGATCGAAGCGAAGGAATAACAGCTGCACAACTAATCAACACTGGTAGCCGCGATGAGTTAATTTCGATCCTAAGAAAATTCGGAGAAGAGAAATTCGCACCTCGCATTGTTGATGCAGTTATCCGACAACGAGAAATCACCCCGCTGAATTCCACCGTGGAACTTGCTGAGTTAGTGAAAAAAAGTATTCCGGCCGCAACTCGAAGGACAGGCGGAAATCCCGCCAAGCGAACTTTTCAAGCGCTCAGGATTGCGGTAAATGACGAATTGGGAGCGCTGACCCGTGCGCTTCCAGATTCGCTGGATGCCCTAAAAGTCGGCGGACGACTTGTAGTCATGTCGTTCCAATCTTTGGAAGATCGCATAGTGAAGCAACTCTTCAGCGAGATAACAACTTCAAGAACGCCACGAGATTTGCCGGTGGAGCTTCCTCAATTCGCCGCGAAATTCGCACTCGTTGTAAAGGGCAGTGAGGTTGCTTCTGATCAAGAGATTCAATTCAATCCCCGATCTCAATCAGTGCGCTTGCGTGGAGTCGAACGAGTGGCTGCCTAATGGCAATTCCAACAATTGCACCAGATCAGTCGCGATCTAAACCGAGGGTAGTAGAAGGCAGAACACGCGTCGCCCTACAGATCGTCCCCCATTTCCCCAATTTATCAAGTGGTGAAACTGCCGATAGAAAAGTGTTTGTCATTTTTCTTTCAGTTATCGCCGGAATCGGACTTCTCGCCCTGTTGGCTATTAACACTTTCTTAGCACAGGACGCTTTTGAACTTCGCAAATTGCAGGCGCAAGTGCAGACCCTCAGTGATCAGAGGGACGCCGTGTTGAAACAAATTTCGGATGCATCCTCTCCCGAAGTTTTGTCGGTCAAAGCGATAAAAGCCGGCATGGTTGAATCGCAGAGCCCACGTTTTCTTTCAGTTGGGCCGTTATCTCAGTTGAACCCTGACGCGGTGAAGCATGGCTAATTTCATGCTCTCGCGGAGTCGCATTGGGTATCTCTCGCTTCTAGTCATGATTCTCATTGGGGGCCTTGCATTTCGTTTGACAGATATTCAGGCGGCCCAAGCTCGCACGTATGCTGCCAAAGCTTCTCAAGAGATGTCGATTACCTCCACGGCTCCGGCTTCTCGTGGAGCAATTACGGATATCAATGGAGTGGAATTCGCTCGCAGTGTCGCGGCAGTCAATGTGGTTGTCGATCAAACTCTCATTAAAGATCCGGCAACGTTTGCCCAGATTTCATCGCCGATTTTGGGGCTTACTGTTCAGGAAATCCACACCCAAGTTACTGGTAAACGGCGATGGAGTTTGGTAGCTAGAAATGTAACGCCAGCAAAATGGATCACACTCAAAAAAGCAATTACCTCTTATAACGACGCCTTATCCAGAGCGGACTCAGCAAAGCGAATTTTTGGTTTCTATGCTGAAAGAGGTTTTGTTCGTGAATATCCATCGGGGAGTTTGATTGCGTCTCTAGTCGGATTTGTAAATCAAGCAGGTATTGGTGCGGCCGGACTTGAATCAAGCATGAATTCGCAGATAGAGGGAGTCGAAGGAAAATATAGTTATGCCAATGGATACGGAGCCGAGATTCCCGGCTCTCAGCAAGAGCTTGTCACCGCGAAAACAGGTACGACAGTCCGCCTGACGATAGATCGAGATGTTCAATGGGTGGCATCTCAGGCAATTACCGAGGCAGTACAGAAGTCGAACGCAATTAGCGGAACTGTGATTGTTATGGATCCAAAAACTGGCGAAATTCTCGCCCATGCAACGGCACCAACATTTGATCCGAACAATACGAAGAGCGTGGCATTAAGTTTGATGCGTAACCCGTCGGTACAAGATGTGTACGAACCAGGATCAACTGGAAAAGTGATGACCATGGCCGCTGCGATAGAAGAAAAGAAAGTAACCCCGACCACGGTCTTTACAGTTCCCTATGCATTGAAAGTCGCCAGAACAACCTTTCATGATCACGAAAAGCACCCGACTGAGCAGTTAACGACCTCAGGAATTTTGGCTGTATCCAGTAATACTGGCGCGATTCAAGTTGGTGAAAAGTTAAAAAACCAAGTGCTCTATTCTTATCTCACAAAATTTGGGGTTGGAAGCACTACCGGCTCAGGACTACCCGGTGAATCGCGCGGCGTCTTGCCAGATGTGGTGAATTGGAGCGGCACGACGGCTCCGACGGTTGCTTTTGGCCAGGGGTACTCCCTAACTGCCATGCAAGCAACGAGTATCTTTGCAACTGTCGCTAATGACGGAGTAAGAGTCTCTCCAACTGTCATCGCAGGCACAAGCGATAACGATGGACGATTTACGCCTTCTCCAAAGAGAGAGAGCGTCCAAGTTATTAGCCCAAGTACGGCAACTCAATTGCGGTTAATGATGGAAAGCGTCGTCTCAGCACAAGGGACCGCTCCTGAAGCCGCTATTCCCGGTTATCGGGTTGCTGGGAAGACTGGAACCGCACAACGAGTCGATGATTCATGCCATTGCTATAAAGGCTATACCGCTTCATTTATAGGCTTTGCTCCGGCAGATGCACCGAGATATGTAATTAGCGTGACCATCCAAGGACCTCAGGGAATCCACTGGGGGGGAACTTTAGGTGCGCCTGTCTTTAAAAAGGTAATGTCATTTGTTCTTCAATCTCGACATGTAGCACCAACGAACACAGTGGTAACCCCCTACCCTTTGAATCAGCGCCAGGTAGCCAGTGCACAAGTGAAAACAGCCAGAGCAAAGCTCGTCATTCAGAGTGCGGTGAATAATTGATATCGCACAGCGTGCCGAAACGATCCAAAACATTGGCAGAATTTTCCCAAATGCTTGGACAATCTGAATCACAACTGGGCGATGAAGGATCTGTTGAAATTACGGGGTTAAGTCATTCAAGTGCCGCAGTAAAGGAAGGTGATCTCTTTTTCGCTATTCCAGGTGCACGTGTGCATGGGGCAATGTTTGCACTTGATGCGAAAAACAGAGGCGCACGCGCAATCCTGACCGATAAAGCAGGAGATCACTTCGACGTTGGTTTACCAAAACTGGTAGTCGGCGATCCGCGACGGATGGCAGGTGTACTCAGCGCTTGGTTTTATGAAGAACCTTTGAGAGACATGTTTAGTGTTGGAGTTACCGGCACAAATGGAAAAACCACCACCACGACATTGCTTCAACAATTGTGGACTGGAGCTCGGAGGACTGCTGGATTGATCGGAACCGTGGAGACTAGGATCGGTGAAATTATTCAGGAAAGTAAACGCACCACCCCTGAAAGCAGTGAACTTCAACGTTTGGCTTCGCAAATGCGTAGCAAAGGCGTCACTCATTTTGTGATGGAAGTCTCGAGCCACGCCCTTACACTCGAGCGCGTTCGTGGCTCACATTTTTCTTCAGTTGCATTCACAAATCTAACGCAGGACCATTTAGATTTTCATCGAACCATGGATGAGTACTACCAAGCCAAGGCGAGGCTTTTTACTTTTGAGTTTGCGGAGAAGGCGTTCATAAATATTGATAATACCTATGGTCAACGTTTGGCGAATGAGACTGAATTGCCCGTCTTGCGCTTATCTGGAAATGACACAAGTGCTGATTGGTATTTTCAGTCGTTCCACATTGAAGATGAAGGGATGACTGTCTCAATTCGTGGAGTTGGCGGCGTTCTCATTGAAGGATTTCTTCCTCTCCATGGAGATTTCAATTTGGATAACGCATTAATGGCGATTGCTTTGGCATTCGATAGCGGGTTAGATCCAGTCGAAATTTCTTCACTCCTACCTTCGCTGGTAGGTGCTCAGGGCCGTTTGGAACCCGTGAACGCGGGTCAGGATTTTTTAGCCTTCGTCGATTATGCCCACTCACCGGATGCCGTTATGCGAGTTCTCACTACCTGTAGAGCGCTGACCAATGGAAGGCTCATCGCTGTCCTCGGCTGTGGTGGAGATCGCGATCCTTCAAAGAGAATTTTGATGGGTAGAGCTCTTCATTCACTGAGTGATATTTCTGTATTCACAAGCGATAATCCTCGATCCGAGAACCCTGTGGAAATTTTACGTGAGATGACAAGCGGTCTAGATATAACAAACCCTTCCCAAATCATTGTAGATCGGGGAAGCGCTATTCATTACGCAATTTCATGTGCTTCACCTAAAGATTTAGTTGTAATCCTTGGAAAAGGACATGAAGTGGGTCAAGAAATAAGTGGAGAAATATTTTCCTTCGACGATAGAAAAGTATTGAGGCAAGCAATCGAGAATCGATCATGATGCATCTGACATCTGGAGTGATAGCAGAAATCACGGGGGGAGAACTTTTCGGTTCGCGAGAAATCGATGTTGTTTTGCCACCATCCTTTGATTCGCGATCTATTGCTTCAGGTTCTCTGTTTTTGGCTTTGAAGGGTGAAACAGTTGACGGTCATGATTTCACTGGTGCAGCCTTTGAAAATGGGGCCGCCCTTGTTCTTGCTTCGCGAAGATTGGATTACCCGTGCGTTGTGGTGCAGGATGTTCTCGATGCTTTGGGAGCGATAGCAAAATACGTGCGAAGCACTTTGCCAGATTTGATGGTGATTGGAATAACGGGTTCCCAAGGCAAAACTACGACGAAAGATCTCTTAGCATCGATACTTCGACTAACTGGTGAAACCGTCGCCACAGAAAAATCTTTCAATAACGATCTGGGTTTACCTATCACGTTGCTTCGTTGTACTCCCTCTACTAAGTATTGTGTTCTAGAAATGGGTGCTCGACATGGGGGAGACATTGCACAATTGTGTGCGATCGCACGACCAAATATCGGCGTTGTTCTTGTAGTTGGGCAAGCGCACTTAGGTGAATTTGGATCTAGAGAGGCAATCTCCGTTGCAAAGTCAGAATTGGTGAGAAATCTGACCGAGGGAGGCGTCGCAATTTTGGGAACCTATGATGAATTTACACCATATATGACTCAGTCCACATCTGTGCCAACCATAACTTTCGGAGAAGGACGTGATGCAGATGTACGAGCCACTGATGTGGATATTCGTGAAGGACGAGCTCAATTTGATCTTGTGACAAAAGATGGACGTTCATCCGTGGCACTGAGATTGATTGGGGCACATCAAGTTGCGAACGCACTTGCTGCCGCTGCGGTATGTACGGAGTTGAACGTGCCCATTGATCTTATAGCCGTCGGACTTTCAACGGCTGAAATTTCTAGCAAATGGCGAATGGAAATTCATGAAGAGAGAAATCTTTTGTTGATCAATGACGCGTATAACGCTAACCCAGATTCCATGGCTGGTGCATTGAAAACTTTGGCTTTATTCGCTCAAGAACGTGGTGGTCAATCTTGGGCATTTTTAGGAAAGATGCACGAATTGGGGCCTTCAAGTAACAAACAACATGCATCAGCCGGGAAAGTTGCTGAAGAATTAGGGATTGACCATCTTGTGATCATCAAGAGCCCTGAATATGCCGATGAAATAAGTGCATCTAGTGCGATGAGTGTTCACAAGGTGCATGACAAAGAGCAAGCCGTTGCCCTTTGGGAGCATTTTTCACCTGGAGACGTGGTCCTAGTTAAAGCATCGCGTGCCGAGAAACTGGAAGTATTGGCTCTAGAGTTGTTAACGAACTGGAAAAATGAAGTTGGGAAAGTAGGTTACCTAGAGTGAGAGAGATTCTTATATCTGGAGCCATTTCTCTATTTCTGAGTCTTTTCGGTACTCCTATTCTCATTCGCGTTCTGAACGCACGAGGATATGGTCAGATCATTCGCGACGATGGCCCAAGTAGCCATCACACCAAACGTGGTACACCTACTATGGGTGGGCTTATTATTATTTTTGGAACCTTAGTTGGCTTTCTTTTGAGTCATGCCGCGACAAAAGTGAGCATCAGCGTTTCCGCAGTTTTAGTTCTCGGCCTCATTCTCAGCCTAGGCTTCGTGGGATTTTTAGACGATTGGCTGAAGGTATCTCGAAAACAGTCTCTCGGATTGACTGGAATGCAAAAAGTTCTGGGTCAAACTCTCTGCGCCGCCGTCTTTGGCGCGTTGGCAATTCGATTTGCGGATAAGGATGGACTCACTCCCGTTTCACTCTACCTATCAACCGTGCGTGACACTTCGATAAAGTTAGGCGCTGTCGTCGTCGTACTTTGGATTGTTTTAATGGTAACCGCTACAAGTAATGGCGTTAATCTCACCGATGGACTCGATGGCCTTGCGACGGGTGCGAGCGTGATGACTTTTCTAGCGTTAATTTTGATAGGGGTCTGGGAATTTGGTCAAGGTTGCGCCGTCACACCAGGACTCAATTGCTATCAAGTAAGAGATCCACTAGATATTGCCGTGCTGGCTGCCGCTTTAGCAGGTTCCTGTACAGGGTTCCTATGGTGGAATGCATCACCTGCGAAGATATTCATGGGAGATACAGGTTCTTTAGCCCTTGGCGGCGCGCTGGCGGGCATGGCTGCGATGCTTCGTATACAACTTCTTCTTGTTCCCCTTGGTGGTCTTTTTGTCATCATCACTTTCTCCGTAATTATTCAGAGGCTATATTTCAAATTAAGTGGCGGAAAAAGAGTATTTAAAATGGCGCCTCTGCAACACCATTTTGAACTAAGTGGTTGGGGCGAAGTGACAATTGTTTTGAGATTCTGGATTATCGCCGGGCTTTCTGTTGCATTAGGCCTCGGTTTGTTTTATGCCCAGTGGGTTGCGAGATAACTGTGTTTGATGGGCAGCGAGTACTAGTTGTTGGCGGTGGTGTAACTGGATCTGCTGTGGCTCGTGCGCTAGGAAAGCTTGGGGCTTATTGCGAGATAGTTGATGAAAAACAGCCAAAGAGTATGGACTTAACCGAACCAGAAATGGCTCTCAAGCAAATATGGGATTTCGCAGTGATTTCTCCGGGTTGGCGGCAGGATCATCCCTTTATTGAAAAGTTGAAACTGGGCAATATCCCCCTGATGAGTGAGGTTGATTTAGCTTGGACGATCAAGGAGCAAATTAATCCTTCTCAGAAATGGCTGGCCATTACTGGCACAAATGGAAAGACCACCACCGTGGAAATGCTTGCTGCGATGCTGCGCCGTGACGGGAGAAAGGTCAAGGCTTGTGGAAATTTAGGAGATGCCGTTGTAGAGGCTGTGCTTGATTCTGAAGAATTTGATTTTCTCGTCTTGGAATTATCATCTTTCCAATTACAGTGGAGCGAATTGCCACATTTTTCGGGGGTCGCTATTCTCAATATTGCTGATGATCACGTGGATTGGCATGGCTCCTTCGATAATTACGTTCAAGCCAAGTTGAAAATATTGAAAAATGCTTCACTCGCTATTCTTAATGCCGATGACGGTGCCGTAGTTTTGGCGACGCAAAATTGGGGCGGTAAGAAGGTATTTTTCTCGCTCGGGTCACCCGGCCCTGGTGAAGTCGGAGTGGTAGAAGATTTGTTGGTGGATCGCGCCTTCGTGCGCGATGCAGAAGAAGCGGGCGTTATCGCAGAATTGCACGACATCATCCCGATAGCCGCGCACTCAGTTTCTAATACTCTCGCGGCAGCCGCTATGGCGTTATCAATCGGAGCTCTTCATGAGAATGTTCGCGCTGCAATTCAAGATTTTCGTCCAGGCCGTCACCGAATTGAGTTAGTTTTGGAGGCCAACGGAATTCGATGGATCAATGATTCTAAGGCAACGAACCCTCATGCGGCTCTCGCCTCTATTATTTCGTTCGAATCTGTTATCTGGATCGCAGGTGGACTCGCCAAAGGGGCAAAAATGGATGAGCTCGTCCTCAGCGCTAAAAATAAAATTAAACGCGCTTTGCTTATTGGACAGGATAGGGAACTCATCGCTCAGGCACTGAAACGAAACGCACCTGAGATTCCCTTTGATTTGATCAATGTCACGGAAGGCAAAGGAATTTCGCTCATGGAAGAAATCGTGAGAAAAGCTCAGGCGGTGGCAAGTGCTGGTGATGTGGTGCTGTTGGCGCCCGCTTGCGCATCAATGGATCAATTTGTTTCATATTCTGATCGCGGTGACCAATTTTGCCAAGCGACTTTGAAAATGGCTAGTAAATAATGAAAAGTAAGAGTTTTCTTTCGCAACCTACAAGCGCCTACTATCTGCTTCTCGTCTCCACCGCCGCACTAACCGGTCTAGGTCTTGTTATGGTGCTATCAGCCTCCTCAATTCATTCGCTTGAGACGAGTGGGTCCTCTTTTTCCATTGCACTTCGCCAAATTCTATTCATGTCAATTGCGCTTCCTGTTGGTTTTTTTGCGTCGAGATTGCCTTTGAAAACCTGGAATATCTTGGCGAGATTTGCATTATTGGGTTCAATTTTTCTTCTATTTCTTTTGCAAGTGCCGGGTATGGGAATCTCCGTAAACGGCAATAGAAACTGGATTGCGATCGGGCCAGCAATTTTTCAGCCCAGTGAATTCGCGAAGTTCTCCATGATTTTGTGGGCTGCTTGGATGCTCGCGAAGAAAGAGAGATTGGGAAGTTCTGTTCCTAATGTAGCAAAAATACTTGTGCCAGGTTTTGCCGGCGTTATGGCATTAGTGATGGCAGGAAATGATTTAGGCAATGCGGCTATTTTCGCGGCGATTCTCATTGGTCTCCTCTTCGTATCAGGAATTCAATTGCGCATCTTGGGCTGGATGTCGTTAACCGCATTAGGACTGATAGGAACCCTTGTTGTAACGGTTCCAAACCGACTGCGACGTTTTCTTGCGGTACTTCATCCCTTTTCTCCTGAGTTTTACAAGCTTGCAGGATGGCAACCGGCTCATAGCATCATGGGTTTGGCTAGCGGAGGAATATTCGGAGTTGGTTTAGGCGCTAGTCGTCAAAAGTGGGGCAATTTGGCCGAGGCGCACACTGACTTTATTTTCTCTGTCATTGGTGAAGAGTTAGGACTTATTGGAACCCTTGTCGTGCTCGGGCTTTTTGCGGCTCTCATCTTGGCTACGTTCCGCATTGCGATTCGAGCTTCAGATCCCATGACTCGTTATGCATGTGCCGGGATTGGTTGTTGGATTTCAGTACAGCTGATTCTCAATGTCGGTTCTGCGACGAGTGTTTTGCCGGTTGTAGGGGTCACTCTTCCCTTGCTTTCATATGGTGGTTCTTCACTGATCTCCATGTATTTGGCAATTGGATTTGTTCTTGGTGCCGCATTACGTGACCCTGCAGTTGCGCAAAGAAATAAGGGGATTTTGCTGAGAGCTGGAAGAAGGTGATGTCTATTCCGACGCGAAGAATTGTTTTTGCAGCTGGCGGCACTTCTGGGCATGTTGAGCCAGGAATTGCCGTGGCAAAGGCATGGCGACAACGGCATGCACAAGATCACGAATTTTTTATTGGTACAGATCAAGGGTTGGAAGCCGCCTTAGTTCCAACGGCCGGGTTTGAATTACATCGGATTCCAAAAGTTGTTGCCCCACGAAAATTGTCTTGGCGTCTATTTCATTTTCCCTCAAATTTGTGGGGGGCATTCAAAATCACCCGTTCGGAAATAAAAGGAGCTGAACTGGTGGTCGGCTTCGGGGGCTATGTTTCAGCGCCTGTTTATTTGGCAGCTCGCTCTCTCAAGATTCCGATCGTGATCCATGAGGCAAATGCAAAAGTTGGATGGGCAAATTACTTGGGCTCACTTTTTACTCCCTACATCGCCTGCGGTCACCAAATTACACGCGGGCGGTTCTCTCAGGCTCTCGTTACGGGTACACCTTTGAAGGAAAATATTCTGGACGCGGCAAGGAAAGCGTCCGGAGATTGGAAATCTGCCCGAGAAAGAGCGAGGAAAACTTTAGGCTGGAATCTAAATTCGACAACCCTTGTAGTAATTGGAGGCTCTCAGGGATCGATCTTTATTAACGCCGAACTCGAAAAAGTTTTACCCACCCTGATAAGTCGCGGGGTTCAAATTCTCCATGCGGTAGGTGGTAAGAATGCTTTGCCACCGGGCCATGAGGGATACTCCGCCGTCCCCTACATTTCCGATATGGCTAGCGCTTATCTTGCTGCAGATTTAGTTATTGCGCGCAGTGGGGCCGTGACCTGCGCTGAATTTGCAACTTTGGGCAAGTACGCACTTTTTATTCCCCTCCCAGTAGGAAACGGTGAACAAGCAAAAAATGCCGACTTTCTGGTCGAGAAGCGCCGAGCCCTAGTTATTGGACAAAACGAATTTTCTGCCCAGTGGTTGTTAGCAAATTTTGAGGAACTCATAAAAGCGAGCGGTCGCGTTTCAGATGCCGCTCTAGAAACAGATTTAAGCGCTGTAGAAAAAATCGTCGAATTAATGGAAATGGCTCTCAGAGGGGTAGATGCATGAAATACCTTTTATCTGACCTCAAAGGAAAACATGTGCACTTTATCGGGATTGGCGGCGCCGGAATGAGCGGGCTAGCGCGCATCATGGCGGTGCAAGAGGTGTCTGTATCTGGGTCGGATTTTAAAGACTCATCGGTACTTTCAGGATTGCGTGCCATTGGAATAACGGTATTTGTTGGACATAGTGCTGCGAATGTAATGGGCGCAGATTTTCTAGTTTACTCGAGTGCGATTTCTCGCAATAACACAGAAATGTTGAAGGCAGTAGAAATGGGTATTCCACTCTTAGGCCGGGCTCAAGCACTTTCCATTTTGATGTCTGAATCAAAAAGTGTGGCGGTTGCCGGTACTCACGGAAAGACAACCACCACGTCAATGTTAACAGTGGCATTGCAAAGTTGCGGTGAAGATCCTTCTTTTGCGATTGGTGGAGTTCTCAAGAGTTCAGGTGCCAATGCACATAAGGGAACCGGGCAATACTTTATCGCAGAGGCCGACGAATCTGACGGATCCTTTGTTGAGTATCACCCTCATGGGGCGATCATTACAAACATTGAGCATGACCACGTGGATCACTTTGCAACTCCCGCAGATGTTCACGAAGCATTTGAAGAATTCACAGGAACAATCTCTGAAGATGGCTTCCTCGTTTATTGCGAAGATGATTTCGGATCAGCTGCCTTGGGAGCGAAAGTAACTCATTGCATAACTGTTTCATATGGTGTATCTGCGGATTCCGATCTTCGCTTGGACGAAATTGAACTTCTTCCATCTGAGTCGCAAGCGCGAATCCTTTGGAAAGGTCGGTCACTTGGAAGTCTCATTCTGCATGTCCCCGGTCATCACAATCTCCTTAATGCTGCAGCAGCGCTTTCCGCTGGTTTACTTCTGGGTTTGCCAACTGCGGGGTTGCTTGAAGGATTGTCGATGTTCAGGGGCACAGGTAGACGTTTTGAACTCAAGGGACAAGTGCATGGTATTCGAGTTATAGATGACTACGGACACCACCCAACCGAAATTGCGGCTACTTTACAAACGGCCCGTCGCTTTGCAAGCGAAGGAAGAGTACTAGTAATTTTTCAGCCACATCGTTATTCACGGACAAAAGCCTTCACCTCAGAGTTTTCTCGAAGTCTAGATCTTGCCGATCGTAGTTGGATTTTGGAGGTTTACGGTGCGGGAGAGAAACTTATTCCTGGAGTGGGTGGACATACGATTGCCGCCGAAATGCAGCAAGGCAAATTTGAACCCAATTTCTTAACTGCCATTGAGGAAGTCGTACATGTGGCTAAAGCGGGTGATGTAATTTTGACGCTGGGTGCCGGAGACGTGAGTTCGTTGGCTCCGGTTATTGTGGAAGCGCTAATAAAGAAGTACCCGAGTTAAGATGAAGAATAAGAGATTTCAGAAAAGAGGAGTCAAACGTTGGTTACTACTTTTTGGTTTACTAGTCCTCATTGGAGCAACTTATCTATTGGGCTGGTCAAACGTTTTTTCCGTAAAACATATTGTGGTGGAAGGTGCGCCTTCATTAGTTGAATCCAGACTGGTAGCCAATAGTGTCCGCATTGGAAATAAAATGGCCAGATTGGAGACTAAGAACTTAACTAAGACTCTTAATAATTTCCCGTGGCTTGAACGGTCCATCATCAGCAGAAATTGGTTCTCCGGTGAAGTGACAATTCACATATGGACTCGGAGGGCAGTTGCTAAGATCGACGGAAATCTAATTGATCGATTTGGAAGAATTTTTCAATTGACAGGCAATAATGACAGCGGATTGCCGACGATAGACGCTTCCACCCCGGTAGAACAATTGTTAGCTGTAAAGGTGCTTGATCAACTCTCTCCTCAACTTCGTAATTCGCTTAGGACAATATCAGCCACGGGAGCGCACTCAGTTCAATTACTTGTTGAGGAGAAGTCAGTAAGTGGACCTCGAATGATCTCGATAATTTGGGGAGATCTTTCGCAGAGCGACTTAAAAAGTCGCGTCTATTCTGCACTTATTGCACTTCCCGAGAATGAGAAGATTTCGTTGGTCGATGTTTCTGCGCCACATGCGCCAATTGTGAAGTGAAACGAGCAGAAATATTCATGAACTGAAGCGAACAAGTCGTGTCGGTGATTGCGTCACGCCGTTCCTCACCCTACGTTCTGATTACACAGTAAACGAACGGTAATTCTCAAGTTGAGGTTTACTGTTCATGAGGAGGAATAATCGTGGCTTCACCCCAAAACTATTTAGCAGTTATCAAAGTTGTTGGCATAGGTGGCGGTGGAGTAAACGCGATAAATCGAATGATTGATGTTGGACTCAAGGGTGTTGAGTTCATTGCAATTAATACTGATGCTCAACATTTATTGATGAGTGATGCCGACGTTAAATTGGATATTGGTCGTAAATCTACAAAAGGTTTAGGTGCAGGTGCATCGCCAGAACGTGGACGCGAGGCAGTGCTTGATCACGTTGACGATATTGAGGAAGCACTTCGTGGTGCGGATATGGTTTTTGTTACTGCAGGAGAAGGTGGAGGAACTGGAACCGGGGGCGCACCCATAGTCGCGAAGATAGCGCGCGAACTTGGTGCATTAACTATTGGTGTTGTGACTCGACCTTTTTCCTTTGAGGGAAAGGTGCGGGCAAAACAAGCAGAAGAAGGAATTGACGAGCTCCGTGCGGAAGTTGACACTCTCATTGTTATTCCTAATGATCGTTTGCTTGCCATTTCAGATCGATCAATTACGGCAGTGGAGGCATTTAAGAGTGCGGATCAGGTATTACTTTCGGGTGTGCAAGGAATTACTGAAATCATCACACAACCTGGACTCATCAATCTGGATTTTGCAGATGTAAAGAGCATTATGACTGACGCTGGATCTGCTCTCATGGGAATAGGCTCTGCGCGAGGAGAAAATCGTGCAGTTCGCGCCGCAGAATTAGCAATATCGAGCCCCCTTCTCGAAGCTTCGATTGATGGAGCGATGGGTGTTCTCCTTTCCGTGGCCGGCGGCTCTGACCTAGGTCTTTTTGAAATCAATGAGGCTTGCGAACTTGTACAGGCAGCGGCTCACCCTGATGCGAAGATCATTTTTGGTACGACCATCGATGATGCTCTCGGGGATGAAGTGAGAATCACAGTAATAGCCGCTGGATTTGATGGGGGCGCTCCGAAGAAAGTGCCCATGCCTAGTATTGATGCATCCACCCTCAACGGTGTCGCAGACCCAATTCCTGAAAATGATCCTCTTTCTGTGGCGTTGGAAATGGAATCGGAACCGTTTCGCCCGCGGGTGACTTTTGAACAACTTGTGGCTGAAGATGAAATTGATGTACCGGATTTCATGAAATAAGAAATGGCATCGCATTTTTTTACGTCGCGGCATGGCGGGGTAAGCGAAGGTGCCTATCAACAAAATAATTTGGCTTTGCACGTTGGTGATGTAGAGGAATCGGTTTTACGAAATCGCGAGCAATTGGCCTCCATAGTGGGGGAGATTGTATTTATGAAGCAATCTCATGGAGACAGCGTCGTAGTTGTTGACGAGACGACTTCATTCGAACCGGCGGCCGATGCCATGATTACCCAGAGAACGGGTTTGAACCTTGCAGTACTGACGGCGGATTGCATTCCTTTGCTTCTTTGGGACACGAGTGCATGTTGTGTCGCGGCAGTGCATGTCGGACGTAAGGGACTCATGAATGGGATTGCGGTTAAGACAATTAATAAAATGAAAGAACTTGGTTCGAAAGATATTCGGGGAGTTTTGGGTCCTTCGATCTGTCATAGCTGTTATGAGGTGGGAGAAGATATATTTGATCAGGTGACGGCAGTCTTTCCCGTGGCAGGTACACGCTCAAAAACGGGCAATCCTTCGTTAGATTTGGCACACGCCCTGCAAGATCAATTGCAAAAATTGAAGATTTCTACCGCACGCGCAGATGCCTGTACATGTGAGGACCAATCTCTTTTCTCGTATCGCAGGGATGGCGTTACAGGACGAATTGCTGGCGTGATTTCGCTGTGATGGATAGGCGCTCTGAAATTGCAGAAGCATTGCAAAATGTAGATAGACGAATAGAGCGTGCGGCGCATCTATCTGGGAGAATTAGAGATGACATTTCTCTTATAGTTGTAACTAAGACGTATCCCGCTTCCGACGTGCAAATATTGTGTGACTTGGGTGTTCTGGATTTTGGCGAAAACCGTGATAATGAAGGTCGCGAAAAATCCGCTGTCGTTAACGGCCGGTGGCATTTTCAGGGAGAGGTGCAGAGTAACAAGATTGGATCGATTACTCGCTGGGCGGACGTGGTGCATTCACTTGATAGCGCTAAACATATTTCGAAGTGCGAAAGTGCCGTTGCAAGGGAAAAAGTACTTTCAATATTCCTGCAGGTCTCTCTCGACGATGCCAGCGGCGCTACGTCGAGGGGAGGGGCTACTCCAAAAGACCTTGATGGGCTTGCGGAATTGGCAATCTCAAGCCCTCACCTAAATCTCCTGGGAATTATGGCCGTAGCGCCCATGCATGAGGATGCCTCCACATCGTTTCGCCGTTTATCTGAAATTCATGCTGATTTTCGCTACAAATTCCCCTCTGCGCCATTCTTGAGTGCTGGAATGAGTAACGATTTCGAGGACGCAATCCTACACGGTGCGACACATATCAGAATTGGTAGTTCAATCCTCGGAGTTCGTTCGACTCAACGGTAACCTTTTCCCATGGCTAATGCATTGCGAAAAATGGCGAATTACTTAGGGCTTATGGATGATCCAGACTTTGGATCTGAAACTCCAGAGAGCGTTCAGTCACATCGCGCTTTGGAATCTAAGTCCAAGCCACGCGAATTTAGACCTTCCACTCTTGCAGTAGCACCCGCCCCCACACCGCCGGCCGTCCAACTAGATCTTCCAGTACTTGATCGCATTGTTACTCTGCATCCTCGCTTCTATAACGAAGCCCGAACAATTGGTGAGCAGTATCGCGAAGGAAATCCGGTCATCATTAATTTGACTGATATGGATGAATCAGAGCGAAAGCGACTTGTAGATTTTGCTAGCGGATTAGTTTTTGGACATCACGGAACCATCGAACGAGTCACCTCGAAAGTATTTTTGCTTTCCCCTGCAAACATTCGCGTGAGTAATGAAGATAAGACTGCAGCAGCTGAGGCAAGTTTCTTCAACCAGAGTTAACTCGTATGAGTATCGGCTACTACCTTGTCTTAATCTTGCGTCTTTTTTTATTTGCTCTTCTAGGACGACTGATTCTTGATTACGTACGTCTATTTTCGCGTTCTTGGCGTCCAAGAGGTGTGGTCCTCTACATCGTAGAGGCAATATATTCCATCACAGATCGACCAACAGCTTTTGTACGCAGGTTTGTCCCACCCTTGCGTTTAGGAGCTGTCAGTTTGGATCTATCATTCCTGGTGCTCTTCTTTGCTGTACAACTTTTGATTCCATTTGCGAGCAGACTCTAATTCGCCTTTGATAATACGGCGTTGAAGCCGTTTTCATTTTCCCCCAATGGTAAATCAGCACTGCGTGCGATTTTGAGCGCCAAGACCTCATTGGCAATGTGTTCTATTGAATCCTCAATTGCTTCGAGATAAGCACTATGTGAATTCCACAGAACATGAATCCGATCACTAATGTCGAAGCCTTGATTCTTTCGAGCCTCCTGAAGCGAGCGTATGACTTCGCGAACCGTACCCGCTGCGATAAGTTCGCTAGTCAAAGTTAGATCAAGAGCCACGCTTTCGCCGGCATGACTATTCACGGTCCATCCTTCGCGAGGCGTTTCTGTGATGATGACATCATTTATATCTACGCGCCATGATTTATCACCGAGGGATGAGATTGCTGCCCCTTCGGTACGAATTTTAGCAACTAGATCTACAGAAGAAGCCGAGGCAATTGAACGAGCTACCTCTTGAACTTCGGCACCATATTTGGCGCCAAGAGTTCGAAAGTTGGCTTTCACGGAGATATCAACCAATTTTCCGTCTGCATCTGCAATATCTTCCAAAGTAAATACATTGAGTTCTTCCGCAATCTGTTCTTTCATTTCTTGCGGTAGGGCACTCCATCCGCCCGCTGCAATTAATGCTCGACCAAGTGGTTGGCGAATCTTGACAGAAGATTCCGCTCGAGCTGCTCGACCTAGTTCAACGATTCGTCTCGTGAGGGCCACCTGATCAGAAAGCTCTCTACTGATCCATTTCGCATCGGCAATGGGGAAATCTGCCAGATGCACGGAAAGCGAAGCGAGGGAATCGACGGGGCGGATCAGTTCTTGCCAGACGCTTTCAGAAATAAAAGGGACCAAGGGAGCAAGCAGGAGAGTGAGCGTGCGAAGGCAGTCGTGCAGAGTGGCCAATGCTGCTGCATCTCCCTCCCAGAATCGTCGGCGCGATCGACGAACATACCAATTTGAAAGATCGTCGATGAACTTTGAGAGTGCTTTTCCGGCCCGTTGTGAATCAAACGAGGCCAAGGATGTGTCTACTTCGATAATCAATTCTTGCAGGTCAGAATAGATCCATCGGTCCATCAAGGGACGCTGTGAAATATGTGGACTTTGAGAAAGGTCGAAGTTGGATGCGTTGGCGTACATGGCATGGAAGGAGACGGTGTTCCAATAAGTGAGAAGGACTTTTCGGACAACTTCAGTGAGTGCATCATGCCCAACACGTCGAGACGACCAAGGTGAGCCCGCGGCAAGCATGAACCATCGAACTGCATCAGCGCCATGCTGTTCCATAAGTGGGATTGGCTCCAAAGTATTGCCTAAGTGCTTGCTCATTTTTCGGCCATCCTTATCAAGAAGATGGCCAAGGCAAAGAACTGACTTGTAGGAACTTTCATCAAAGACAAGAGTTCCAATGGTCATAAGGGTGTAGAACCAACCGCGCGTTTGATCGATTGCCTCTGCAATAAAATCTGCAGGGTATGCCGCTTCAAACATTGCAATGGATCCTTCTTTATGCGGATACCCCCACTGGGCAAAAGGCATGGCTCCAGAGTCATACCAACAATCGATAACTTCGCTCACGCGAACCATCTGAGCATCACATTGCGCGCAATTCCAGGTGATGTCGTCAACGAAAGGTCGATGAGGATCCATATTGCTCACGTCAGAGCCAGAAAGTTCGCTTAGTTCTTTAAGTGAGGCCACGCACATTTCGTGCTCGTTTTCGCATCTCCAGATTGGAAGTGGGGTTCCCCAGTAACGACTGCGCGACAGAGCCCAATCGATATTGTTGTTGAGCCAGTCTCCAAAACGACCGGTTTTGATTGTTTCAGGGTGCCACTCAGTCTTCTCATTTTCACGTAGTAATTTCTCTTTTATTGAGGTCGTCCGGATGTACCAAGAAGGTTGTGCGTAGTACATAAGTGGTGTGTGGCAACGCCAGCAATGCGGGTATGGGTGTTCGTAGGGAAGATGTTTGTATAGTGCTCCAACTCGCTTAAGTTCTTTAACAAGCGCCTTATCTGCTTCTTTAAAAAATACGCCTCCGATGAGTTCAAGATTGGAAAAGAAGGTGCCGTCAGGAGCGATGGGATTTACGACAGGCAGTCCATAGCCACGACAGACCTGGAGGTCATCGGCCCCAAAGGCGGGAGATTGATGCACGAGTCCAGTTCCATCTTCTGTAGTCACATATGTTGCAAGGACTACAAAATGGGAGTCTGGGATTTCCACAAATTCAAATGGTCTGCGGTATTTTGTGAATTCCAATTCTCGCCCAAGCAATGACTGCAAAACGCGAACTTCGCCCTTAAGAAAACCAAGAAGTTTCTCTGCGATAACGAGAACTTCCTTTTCTCCCTCAACCATCTCTTCGACAACTAGGTAAGAAACGTCTGGATGTACGGCGATAGCCGTGTTCGAAACTAAAGTCCAGGGCGTTGTTGTCCAGACGAGAAGTGACGCGTTAATTTCTGCTAGGGGTCCCGATGTGATTGGGAAACGAACATAGACGGAAGGGTCAGTGACGGTTTCGTATCCTTGCGCCAATTCATGATCAGAAAGTCCAGTGCCACACCGTGGGCAATACGGGGCGACTCGATGATCTTGTACGAGGAGTCCTTTTTTCCAAATCTCTTTGAGCGACCACCAGACACTCTCAATATATTCTGGTGACATTGTCCAATAGGCATCATCAAAGTCGACCCAGAATCCCATTCGGTGGGTCATATCGGTAAATGCGCTCACATGTCTTTGTACTGAAATACGGCACATCTCATTAAAAGCCGCGATTCCATATTTTTCTATGTCGCCTTTGCCATTAAATCCCAACTCTTTTTCAACAGCAATTTCTACGGGTAGTCCGTGGCAATCCCAACCCGCCTTGCGACCTACGTATTTACCCTTCATCGTGTGAAAACGTGGAAAGACATCCTTGAAAACGCGAGCTTCGATGTGATGGGTTCCTGGTGCGCCATTTGCCGTCGGTGGTCCTTCAAAGAATGTCCACGTGGGCGCGTCTTCTCGAGCCTTGAGGCTCTGACTGAATATTTCATTCTCCTGCCAAAACTCCAAAATGGATCGTTCCATCGCAGGCAAATCTACGTGGGCGTTGATAACGCGGAATTTGCTCATCTTGGTCCGTCCTCCAGTGTGATCATGACACTTCATGGAGGGACGGCCTCCTGCGAGGTCGCGGTACCACCCGCCTTGCGAAGACCCATGAAGGGCGCTCGCCGCTTTCTCTGTTACGCACGTTGGTTCTACCTTGGGATGAATTCACCCTATATCGGGGCGATCCATACCATATCTTCCAACTAGCTCGGAGGTGATTGCCTCGTCCTCGCCTTTCGCGAACGCCTTAAGTGTAAAGCATTGTAAGGTAACTGGCATTTCCGCAACTATCAGAATAAGGTTCCCGCCGTGGCAATCAAGAAGAAAAGCGCAATCAAAGCTCCCGCCGTCGCAAAAGCTCCGGACAAGAAGGCTGTGGCAAAGAAGGCTCTGGCAACGAAAACTGTGGCAACGAAAACTGTGGCAAAGAAGGCTCTAGCAAAGAAAACTGTGGCTAGGCAGGCACCTGCCAAAAAAGCACCAGCAAAGAAAGCGCTGGTAAAAAAAGCGGCTGTGGGAAAGGCCCTAGGAAAGAGCCCTGCGGTAAAGAAGTCGCCTGCTAAAAAAGCACCGATCAAGAAAGTTGCAGCCAC
Organism: Actinomycetes bacterium; assembly: GCA_025363635.1. Taxonomy (GTDB): domain Bacteria; phylum Actinomycetota; class Actinomycetes; order Nanopelagicales; family Nanopelagicaceae; genus QYPT01. Next base: position 26,298 of record JANYDL010000061.1, on the reverse strand, counting down.
GTCGACTCCTGCTAAGGCTGCCTCCAAATCTGCGCCTAAATCGGCGCTCTCGGAAACATCAGTTGCCCCGATCGCGGCAGCGGTAACGACTTCAACTCAAGCCGCAATTCCGGAAGAGCGTCGATTGGTCATGCCGCCGCCTCCAAAACATGTAAAGAGCAACAAGAAAGCTGCACCACTGAAACCTATAAAAATCGCACCAACACCTGCCATGGTTTCCGAAAATGAAGGACCTTTTACTGCGGCAGAATTTAAGGCGATTCGTTCCGAACTGGCCAAGGAATTGGTGAGGTTGCAAAATGAGTTGGTTGCCGTCGAAATTGAAATGGACGAACTGATTAGAGAGTCTGGCGAAGGCGCCGGAGATGACCAGGCTGACGCAGGGACTAAGACTTTTGAACGTGAGCATGAGATGTCGCTTGTGATCAACGCGAGGGATATGGTGCTGCAAACCGAACGCGCACTGGAGCGCATTGATGCAAAAACTTATGGCCAATGTGAAGAGTGCGGCAATCCCATCGGTAAGGCACGTTTGCAGGTGTTTCCTCGAGCCACCTTATGTATGGTGTGTAAGCAGAAAGAAGAACGTCGCTGAAATTGCGCGTGCAACCAGTCGTGAGGCGCGTACTCGCGATTGGTTGGCTGGTGTCGGGCCTGGATATCGTCAGCAAATCTCTGGCGATACGTTTTCTCCAAGATCACGGGCCCACGAAATTGATTGGAAATTTTCTCACACTTAATTTTACAAAGAACTCTGGTGCCGCTTTTAGCCTCGGTTCAGGTGGATCGGTGCTGCTCGCCATTTTCGCAATTTGCGCAATTTTCGTGATCGCCTATTGGACTCCTCGATTGACCTCACGAGGTTGGGCCTGGGTACTTGGCCTCGCCTTAGGCGGGATAGTGGGCAATCTTTCAGATCGTATATTTCGAAGTCATAATGGCGCTCTAAAAGGTCAGGTAATCGACTGGATTGAACTGCCTAATTGGCCGATATTCAATCTGGCTGATTCGGCTATTGTAATTGCAGCACTTATTGCTCTACTTCTCTCGTTTCGTAATGTTCCACCCATTTCAAAGCCGCATCTCGATGGCGGGGAATAGAGGTCACACGATGCGTGAACTCAAAACCCTCGTTGTACCTGAGGGAGTGGAAGGAGAACGCGTCGATAGCGCTTTGACACGCGTATTGGGATTATCTCGCACCACTATTGCAAAACTTTTATTTGATGGCGAAATCACTTGCGACGGATCTCCGATTGCAAAGTCTGAGAAAGTTTTTTGCGGACAGGTGATTGAAATTTTGCTTCCCGATAACACAATTCCAGCCGCCATTCCCAAGACTCCTCTAGCCTCTCTGTCGATTGTTTACGATGATGCATCCATTGTTGTTATTGATAAGCCGGTGGGGTGTGCGGCTCATCCCAGCCCAGGTTGGACTGGTCCGACAGTTGTAGGTGCACTCACCGCGGCAGGCTATGTAATTTCGACAAGTGGTGCAGCTGAGAGGGCTGGAATTGTTCATCGACTCGACGTCGGCACAAGTGGTCTTATGGTTGTTGCTAAGACTGATCAGGCATATGCATTCCTTAAAGCTGCATTCAAGAATCGCGAAGTCGAGAAGGTTTATCACGCTCTCGTACAGGGACATGTAGATCCTTCAAAGGGAACCATCGATGCGCCTATAGATCGCCACCCTAAAGAGGATTATCGTTTTGCTGTCGTGGCGAATGGCAAAGACAGCATCACGCATTATGAAGTGATTGATTATTTTCGCGGGGTTTCACTCGTCAAAGTTGAATTGGAGACTGGACGTACTCATCAGATACGCGTGCATTTTTCTGCCCTGCGACATCCTCTCGTGGGGGATATGACGTATGGGGCCGACCCGACTTTGGCCTCGCGATTGGAAATGACAAGGCCGTGGCTCCACGCACTTGAATTGCGATTCCGACACCCTGTGACGCTTGTCGCAATGGACTTCACTACGCCTTATCCAGTTGATTTGAGCCGCGCTCTGGCGTTGCTTGATTCATCTGTCCTTCCATAGCGACTACTCTCACCAATCGTGGCCTCCTTCGTTCATCTACATGTTCATACCGAGTATTCAATGCTCGATGGTGCCGCTCGTGTATCGGATTTGGTCACCGAAGTTGCCCATCAAGGTATGCCTGCAATCGCAATGACGGATCATGGAAATGTCTTTGGGGCCTACGACTTTTACAAGCAGGCAACTAAGGCCGGGGTCAAACCCATTATTGGGATCGAGGCATATGTCGCCCCTGAATCGCGATTCGATAAGAAGCGCGTCAAATGGGCAGATGGTGGCGAAGATGATGTTTCCGGTGGTGGCGCCTATACACACATGACTCTTTTAGCAGAGAACAATCAAGGCCTGAGTAATCTTTTTAAACTTTCTTCCTTGGCCTCCCTCGAGGGCTATTACTACAAACCACGCATGGATAGAGAATTACTTTCAAGATACTCACAAGGGATTATCGCTACGACAGGATGTCCAGGAGGTGAAATACAAACTCGTATACGCATGGGTGCATATAAAGAAGCGTTACGAGCGGCGAGCGAACTCCGCGATATTTTCGGAAAGGAGAATTTTTTTCTGGAGATCATGGACCATGGAATTGAAATTGAGTCCCGCGTAAGGGCCGACTTGCTCAGACTTGGCAAGGAATTAGATCTTCCATTATTAGCGACCAATGACCTCCATTACACATTTGAAAGAGATGCTCCATCGCACGAAGTACTTCTATGCGTCCAATCGGGCTCAATTCTTTCTGACCCCAAGAGATTCAAATTTGAAAATAATTCTTTTTATTTGAAGACCGCTGAGCAAATGAGAGAAACTTTTCGCGATCTGCCAGAAAGTTGTGACAACACTTTGCTGGTTGCTGAACGATGCAATGTCACTTTGCGTGAAGGAGAGAATCTTTTACCGCAATTTGCTGTTCCCAAAGATGAAACTGAGGGGTCCTGGTTGCGAAAGGAAGCCGAAAGAGGATTGACTGAAAAGATGGGTGGACAAATTCCACAAGCGCATTTTGAACGTCTGCAATATGAATTAGGCGTGATGGAAACTATGGGATTTCCTGGCTACTTCCTCGTGGTAGCCGATCTTGTCGGGCATGCTAAACGTCAGGGCATTCGAGTCGGTCCAGGTCGAGGATCGGCTGCCGGTTCACTCGTCTCTTACGGATTGGGAATTACAGCTCTGGATCCGATAGAACATGGGTTACTTTTCGAACGTTTTCTCAATCCTGAAAGAATTTCGATGCCAGATATCGACTTGGACTTCGATGAGCGTAGGAGAGGAGAAATGATTCGCTATGCCACTCAAAAATACGGCGAAGATCGAGTAGCTCAAATCATTACCTACGGGACTATTAAATCTAAGCAAGCAATTAAGGACTCCACGCGAGTTCTGGGTTACCCATACGCGATCGGAGAAAAACTTACAAAAGCCCTTCCTCCAACAATCATGGGCAAAGACATTTCGCTTGCGGGAGTATTTGACGTTAATGATGATCGATATGACGAAGCAAGTGAATTCCGCACACTGTACGAAAGCGATTTTGATTCCAAGAAAGTTGTTGATACGGCACGAGGACTTGAGGGCCTCAAACGTCAATGGGGAGTACACGCTGCCGGCGTGATTCTCTCTCGAGAGCCTCTTTTGGATGTTATTCCCATCCATCGTCGCGAAGCTGATGGCGCGATCATCACACAATTCGATATGGGCGCTTGTGAAGCCATTGGATTGCTCAAAATGGATTTCTTGGGATTGCGGAACTTGTCCGTACTCGATGATTGCCTTCTCAATATCAAGGCAAATAGAGGTACGGAGGTCGTCCTTGAAACTTTGGGATTGGATGATAAAAAAACTTTCGAACTCTTAAGTCGAGGCGACACTCTCGGGGTGTTTCAACTCGATGGTGGCCCTATGCGCGCTCTCTTGCGCTCATTGCTTCCAGATTCTTTCGCAGATATTGCAGCCGTGATCGCGCTTTATCGACCCGGCCCCATGGGTGAAAATTCGCATAATGCATATGCAGATCGTAAAAACGGCCGCAAGTCCATAAAACCAATTCATCCTGAACTTTCTGAGCCTTTACAGGAAATTCTTGGTGATACATATGGCCTGATTGTGTATCAAGAGCAGGTTATGGCCATCGCCCAGAAAGTTGCAGGATTTTCACTCGGACGCGCCGATTTATTGAGAAAAGCGATGGGTAAGAAAGATCGCGAAATTCTCGACAAGGAATACGGTCCTTTTGAAGCGGGAATGAAAGCCAATGGTTTCGGTTCTGACGCAATTGCCGACCTTTGGAAAACACTTATTCCTTTCTCCGATTACGCGTTCAATCGAGCGCACAGTTCTGGCTATGGCATGGTCTCGTATTGGACCGCCTACCTCAAAGCGAATTACCCTGCAGAATATATGGCAGCGCTTTTAACAAGTGTCCGAGATGACAAAGATAAGTCGGCGCTTTATCTCAGTGAATGCAGGCGCATGGGGATTCGAGTCTTGCCTCCCGACGTAAATGAATCGAATTCGGAATACACCCCTCGCGGGATGGACATTCGTTTTGGTTTGGCGGCAATTAGAAATGTAGGCGAAGGTGTTGTCGCCTCCATCAAGGGAACCCGAGAAAGTAAAGGTCGATTTTCATCATTTGGTGATTTTTTGGCAAAGGTTGACGTTCAAGTGTGTAATAAGAAGACAATCGAATCTCTTATCAAAGCCGGGTCCTTTGATTCCTTTGATCTTTCGCGTCGTGGATTGATGGCTATCTATTTAGAGGCGATCGATTCCATCATGGAAACAAAACGTGCAGAAGCGATAGGTCAATTTGATTTATTTGGTGGCGAAGCGGTGACGCAAGTTGCGGGAATCGAATTGGATATTCCCACAGGCGAATGGGATAAATCAGTCCTGCTCTCGTATGAGCGAGAAATGCTTGGACTATATGTTTCGGACCACCCCTTATTAGGTATTGAACATGTCCTGCGAGCAGCGACCGACATCTCCATTAGCCAATTGGTAGAAGATGACTCCATTCAAGAACAAATGGTTACCATTGCCGGTCTCGTCACAGGAATACAAAGAAAGGTGACTCGTCAGGGCGCTTCCTGGGCGATTGTGACCATCGAAGATCTCGGAGGGTCGATAGAGGCACTTTTCTTTTCCAATACCTATACGCAATACGCTCTCACGTTGACTGAAGATCGGGTTGTCGTGGTTCGAGGCAAAATCGATCGACGAGAAGATCAACTTCGATTCACAGCATTGGAACTTTCCCTGCCAGATATATCCCAGGGACCACTCGGACCTCTCGTGATAACGATGCCGATAGCCCAATGTACAGCCCCGGTTGTGGATCGCCTCAGGGAAATATTGCAAACCCACCCTGGCCCCAGGGAAGTCCATCTTCAACTTGCTGATGAGGGCAGAAGCACCATCATGAAATTGGATGCCCGAGTCACCGCTTCACCAAGTCTGAGCGCGGATTTAAAGGCAATTCTTGGACCTTATTGTCTAGTCTAAACTTAACGCGTCCTGCTTTCCCTATGAGAAAAGAGCCCGATGATGATGCGAAGGGTGGACTTTCGAGGCAAGAAGTACACGAAAGCGCAATATAAAGCTGAACTGCCACGGGCCACACTTGATGTTGCGGCGGCCCTAAAACTCATTCAACCAATATTGGATCGCGTCGAGCACGGGACCGAGGAGGAACTGTTCCTTCTCGCCGAAGAATTTGATGGAGTGCGGCCCCAACACATCCGAATTCCCGAGGAATTACTGCAACAGTCACTTGCTAACTTAGATTCAGATATTCGCGAAGCTTTAGAGCTCTCCATCGCTCGCATTAAGAAAGTTCATTCTCATCAGCTTAGAGACTCGTCGATAGTCCAGGTTGTCGATGGTGGAGTCGTGCAAGAAAAATGGATTCCAGTGGATCGTGTGGGTCTTTACGTGCCTGGAGGGCGCGCCGTGTATCCAAGTAGTGTGATGATGAATGTGATTCCGGCTCAAATTGCTGGCGTAACGAGTATTGCTATCGCAACCCCTCCGCAGAGGGATTTTGCAGGCTTGCCGCATCCGACAATTCTCGCCACCTGCGCGTTGCTCGGAATCACCGAGGTGTTTGCAGTCGGTGGAGCACAAGCGATTGCTCTCTTTGCCTATGGCATGGAAGGCGTTTGTGAAAAAGCGGATATGGTGACTGGTCCAGGAAATATTTATGTAGCGGCTGCAAAACGAGCCTTGCGAGGAATAATCGGAATTGATTCCGAAGCAGGACCCACTGAGATTGCAATACTTGCAGATCACTCCGCCGTAGTCTCTGATGTTACTGCCGATCTGATGAGCCAAGCTGAGCACGACACAATAGCGGCAGCGATTCTGGTAACCAATTCAACCTCACTCGCCAATATGGTTGAAGAGGAACTCACACTGCGCCTTCCGCGGACTAAGCACTCCTCGAGAATCGCTGAAGCTTTATCAGGGGTTCAGTCGGCGATTGTTCTTGTTGATTCGATAGATCAGGGCCTGGAAGTCGTTAATGCTTATGCAGCAGAACACCTTGAAATCCATACTGAGAACGCACGACACGATGCTCTAAGTATCCGCAATGCTGGTGCAGTCTTTATTGGTCGATTCGCACCTGTCTCCCTTGGTGATTATTCAGCAGGATCCAATCACGTACTTCCCACCGGAGGATGTGCTTGTCATTCGAGTGGATTGTCCGTGCAAACATTTTTACGTGGAATTCATTTCATTGAGTATGACGAGGAAGCCTTTCGCGCCATCGCGCCAACCGTAATAACTCTTGCCAATTCTGAGGATTTACCTGCCCATGGCGAGGCAATGTCTGTTCGATTTGAGGGCCAATGACAAAGCCAGACTGGCCTGTGTGGCTTCCACTGCGTAGAGATTTGATGGAACTCTCGCCCTATGGGGCGCCTCAAATCCATTCTGTGGCCAGAATGAATACAAACGAGAATCCATATGCTCCCTCTCGTGAACTTATGGAAGCAATCGCAGGTCAGATTAATGAAATCTCGAGCACTCTGAACAGATATCCCGATCGCGATGCAGTCTCTCTTCGAGTGGGCCTTGCAGATTTCATAAATAATCTCTCCGCAACGGATCTTACGGCCGAAAATATTTGGGCTGCGAATGGCAGTAACGAAATCATCCAATCTTTATTTCTCGCATTTGGCGATGGAAAGGCGCTGGGATTCTCCCCTTCGTATTCAATGCACCCCCTTATCGCTCATGTCACTAAAACGATTTGGGTAGAAGGTAAGAGGAGAGAAGATTTTTCTATCGATCTTGCGGAGGCGCTAATCCAGATTAGTAAGGATTCGCCTAAGTTGACCTTTATTACAACTCCCAACAATCCCACTGGCACTTCACTGGCTATCGATGAGATTGCCGAGTTGGCGATCGCAACGGGGAAGATAGGCGGACTTCTCGTTATTGATGAAGCCTATGCAGAGTTCTCTTCAATTCAATCGGCCGTGACCTTTGTGAAACGATTCCCACACGTTGTAGTTATACGGACGATGAGCAAGGCTTTTGCGTTTGCAGGAGCACGGATTGGGTACCTTGTCGCCGACTCAAAGGTGGTTAGCGCGATTCAACTCGTTAGATTGCCGTACCACTTGAGCACATTGACCCAAGCCGTTGGATTAGTCGCGCTAAAACATAGCGCCGCTTCGTTACGTACTGTTGAAAAAATAAGGAGTGACCGCGACTTAATATCTGATGCGATTTCGCGCTTAGGTGCGCGGGTCATTCCAAGTAATGCTAATTTCCTTCTCTTTTCGGTGATAGAGCCACAAAGGGTCTGGAAAGAACTGCTCGATCAAGGCGTTCTAGTAAGAGATGTGGGATTATCGGGTTATCTACGTGTCACTGTGGGCACACCTCAAGAAAATCAGAAGTTTATTGACGCGTTAGCCAAGTGCATCGGAGGAAAAGTATGAGAACGGCACATGTTGAAAGGAAGACAAAGGAGTCTGAGGTACTTGTCGAGCTGAACATTGATGGACACGGATTAGTTGATATAGCCACCGGTGTTCCATTCTTCGATCATATGCTCAGTCAGTTGGGTAAGCACTCTGGCTTTAATTTAAGGGTAAAAACCACGGGCGATGTGGACGTGGATGCGCATCACACAGTTGAAGATACTTCCCTAGCGCTGGGTCGAGCCCTAAAGGATGCGCTGGGTGATAAGGAAGGAATTAGAAGGTTTGGCGATGCGATGGTTCCTTTGGACGAGGTCTTAGTGCAAGCGGCAGTGGATCTTTCCGGTCGTCCTTATTTGGTGCACCGACAACCAGAAATTGTAGAATTGATTGGTACCTTTGATACGACTCTAGGTCGTCATATCTGGGAATCTTTTGTCGCTGAAGCCCACATCGCTCTACACATTCGCGTTCTTGAGGGAAGGAACGCACACCATGTATTTGAAGCCCAATTTAAGGCTGTAGCGCGGGCGCTTCGTGACGCCGTGAGTATTGATGGGCGAGTCACAGGTATTCCATCGACTAAGGGATCTCTTTGATCGCGATTCTTGATTATGGTTCTGGAAATCTTCGTTCGGCACAGAGAGCCTTCGAGACCTCCGGTGCAGATGTAGTTGTTACCTCTGATATACAGGTTTGCCGCGAAGCCAAAGGCCTCGTCGTGCCTGGTGTTGGTGCTTTCCAAGCCTGTATGAAGGGGTTGTTGGCAGTCGGCGGGGACGTGCTGATTCGCCAAAGGTTAGAAGATCAGCGACCGACATTGGGAATATGTGTGGGGATGCAAATACTTTTTTCAAGTGGAACCGAAAAAGATCGTCATGGCTCAACTCTCCAAGGTGTTGGAATTTGGGAAGAATCTATTTCGAAATTGGATGCTCCGATACTTCCGCACATGGGTTGGAATTCCGTTATACCACCAAATAAATCTGCGCTTTTTCATGGAATTGACCACGAATCTTTTTACTTTGTCCATTCATACGCCGCCAAGAATTCGCACGCGCGACAAGTGACATGGGGAAATTACGGGGAACGATTTGTAGCGGCGGTAGAAGATGGTGCAATCTCTGCAACCCAATTTCATCCTGAGAAATCTGGCAGGGCAGGTTTGGCTCTTATAAAGAATTGGGTGGGGAATTTATAATGCATTTTGACTCGCCAAACTTAATATTGCTTCCTGCCGTTGACGTCAAGAATGGCCAAGCGGTCCGTCTGGTCCAGGGTGAGCTCTCTAAGGAAAGCATTTACGGTAACCCCTTGGACGCAGCTTTGGAATTTCAAAGGGCAGGCGCACAGTGGATCCACCTGGTTGACCTGGATGCCGCCTTCGGAATCGGCAGTAACGCTCAATTATTGGCTGAGGTCATTGGTAAGTTGGATATTGACGTTGAACTTTCAGGCGGAATTCGAAACGATGATTCTTTAGCGATGGCTTTAGCAACGGGTTGCAAGCGTGTAAATCTAGGCACCGCGGCCCTTGAGAATCCTGGATGGACCTCCAAAGTAATAGCTGAACATGGAGATCGAATTGCTATTGGACTTGATGTGCGAGGTAGAACTTTATCTGCCCGTGGGTGGACTAAAGATGGTGGAGATCTTTTTGAAACAATCACTCGTTTAGATAACGATGGCTGTGCAAGATATGTCTTAACGGATGTGACTCGCGATGGAACTCTCACTGGTCCTAATGTTGAACTACTTCGTCAGGTGTGTGATGTGACTTCAAGACCAATTGTCGCAAGCGGTGGCGTCTCTTCGTTAGCAGATATTGCAACTCTCGCGAGTCTGCATGCCATTGGCGTTGAGGGAGCGATCGTTGGAAAGGCGCTGTATGCCGCAGCATTTACTCTAGAAGAAGCGCTCGAGGTAACTCGCAAGTGAGTCTTTCCGTCCGCATCATCCCATGTCTTGATGTACAGGATGGGCGCGTGGTTAAAGGGATAAATTTTAAGAATTTGATCGATGCAGGGGATCCAGTTGAGATGGCTGCGCTGTATGACGAGGAGGGTGCGGATGAAATAACATTTCTAGATATCTCGGCCAGCAGCTCTGGTCGCGAGACAACTCTCGATGTGGTTCGACGTACCGCCGAGCAGGTGTTTATTCCACTTACTGTAGGAGGCGGGATTCGAACAGTTGCGGATGTGAATGCACTTCTACGAGCTGGAGCGGATAAAGTTTCTATCAATACTGCCGCAATTTCTCGACCAGAACTCATCGCCGAGATTGCAGATTCATTTGGTTCGCAAGTGCTTGTGCTCTCGGTTGATGCACGTAGGGCGCAAACGAAATCAGGATTTGAGGTGACAACTCATGGTGGTCGCCACGGTACTGGCTTAGACGCTTTGATCTGGATTGAAAAGGCAATTCATCTTGGCATCGGCGAAATACTCTTAAACTCGATGGATTCAGATGGCACGAAGGCGGGTTATGACGTTCAACTAATAAAGGCAGTTAGAGAAATCTCGCATGTACCGGTGATTGCCAGCGGAGGCGCAGGAAAACTGAGCGATTTTGCACATGCACTGGAAGCAGGCGCGGATGCGCTCCTGGCGGCAAGTATTTTTCACTTTGGTCAGTATCGTATTAGCGAAGTTAAGGACTATTTGGCGGCCGAGAGTTATTTGGTGCGCCAACCTGGATTGTCATAAGGCACAATGGTTCCATGGAGCCATTACCTGAGAATCTTTTCCAATCATCAACTGATCTCGTTGCAGCGATTGTTCAGGAAGCAGATACTGGACAGGTGTTAATGCTGGCGTGGATGAATCGTGAGGCTTTGACTCTGACGATGGAGACCAAGATGGCCACATACTGGAGCCGAAGTAGGAGTGAGATTTGGATTAAAGGGGCTACCTCCGGGAATATTCAAGAAGTTCAATCCATCGCGTTGGATTGCGATAGTGATGCCTTACTTCTCAAAGTGAAGCAAACTGGCCCGGCCTGTCACACAGGTGAAGTTACGTGTTTTCACCGGCGCCTCATGACTGGGAGTATGGATTGAACCTAGAAGAGTTTCGAGCATACGCAAAAGATTTCAATGTTCTGCCAGTTTCTCGAAAACTATTGGCTGACAGTGAGACTCCACTGAGTGTCTATCAGAAATTGGCAAAGAATTCCGCTGGGACTTTCCTTCTAGAGTCAGCGGAAGTTGGTGGCACTTGGTCACGTTATTCATTTGTTGGAGTCCGTAGTCAAGCTACTTTGACTGAACAGGATGGTCGCGCCGTATGGCAAGGTGTGATGCCCGTGGGCGCACCGGTAGACATTCCGGTTTTAGATGCTCTGAAAATTGCGTCGGTTCATTTGAGATCTCCCAAAATTGAGGGGTTACCTCCACTGACCGGTGGATTTGTGGGTTTTATGGGTTATGACTGCGTTCGGGCACTTGAACGGCTACCGAACTTAACTACGAAAGATTTACCCATCCCCGATTTACTATTTATGTTGACCAGTGATTTAGCCGTTCTCGACCACAAAGAGGGATCGATCACTTTAATCGCAAACGCTATCAATTGGGATGGGAGTGATGATCGAATAGATGAAGCTTGGGAAGATGCACAAAATCGTTTGGACAAGATGCAATCAGATTTGTTGAAGCCATTGCCTAGCAAAATTTCTGAGTTGACAAAGAGAGTCCCTGCAAATTTCAAACGAGATACAAGTACAGAAGTGCATCAAGCGAATGTTGAATTAGCAAAGAAGGAAATCGTTGCTGGCGAAGCTTTTCAGATTGTCGTTGCCCAAAGATTCACCATGGCTTGTCAGGCAGATGCCCTAGATGTCTACCGCATGTTGCGCATCAATAATCCAAGCCCTTATATGTATCTCATTCGATTGACTGGTGGAATAGAGATAGTGGGTTCAAGCCCAGAGGCGCTCGTCAAAGTTACAGATGGCGAAGTCTTCATCCACCCTATTGCCGGGACACGCCCCAGATCTGAATCTCCCGAAGAAGATCATCGGCTAGGTGAAGAACTCTTGGCAGATCCGAAGGAACGCGCAGAACATCTCATGCTTGTTGACTTAGGGCGAAACGATTTGGGAAGAGTGTGCGAGGCCGGAAGTGTAGAAGTTGTTGATTTCATGGAGATCGAACGGTTCTCGCATGTCATGCATATTGTTTCCACCGTTACCGGAACACTGGCAAAAACTAAGTCCGCTGTTGATGCGCTGTACTCGGTTTTTCCGGCGGGCACCTTGTCAGGTGCACCAAAACCGCGGGCCATGGAAATTATTGAAACTCTAGAGATGACGAGGAGAGGTATCTACGGAGGAGCAATTGGCTACATCGATTTTGCAGGAAATATCGATGCGTGCATTGCTATTAGAACGGCCGTTATTTATCAGGGAACTGCATATGTGCAAGCAGGTGGTGGAATTGTTGCAGATTCTGATCCTGTGGCCGAAGATCAAGAGACAATCAATAAAGCAGCTGCTGTGCTGAGTGCAGTTGAAGCGGCAAATAAAGTAAGAACCTTATGATTGGGAAGATTCTGCTTGTCTCGATCCTACTTGTAGCGGCTTCGTTTCTTCTCATTCGACGAATCGTAAAATTGCCATCCAGGTATGAGAGAAAACCACAAGAATTATCGGCATGGAGCGCTCTAGATAGGGGCATTGATCCAACCGACGTCAGTGAAGTGCCATGACAGTCCTTGACGAAATTATTGCTGGAGTGCGTGAAGATTTTCGCCATCATCAACTTCCTTTGGAGCAGTTGGAGCAGATGGCGGTTCAGACTGGCGCCATACGGAATCCACTTTTAGCGCTACAGACGAAGAATCTCTCAGTCATTGCCGAGGTAAAACGCTCTTCGCCCAGTAAAGGAAATCTCGCTCAAATTTCAGATCCTGCTGCATTGGCTCTTGCATACGAGGAAGCAGGGGCGAGCATTGTAAGCGTGCTCACTGAAGGTCGCAGATTTGGTGGGTCCTTGAAAGACCTTTCCACCGTAAAGAAGAATATTTCTCTGCCGGTACTTCGTAAGGACTTTATGGTTGATGAATACCAATTCTTCGAAGCGCGAGCTTACGGAGCGGATTTAGTGTTACTCATTGTTGCTGCGCTTTCATTTGCTCAACTAAAGGAATTCTATTCCCTGACCCATGAACTTGGAATGCAAGCCTTAGTAGAAGTTCATTCTGAAAATGAATTGACTCACGCGATGGAAATTGATGCTGACATCATTGGTGTTAATTCTCGCAATCTAAAGGACCTCACTATTCGCTATGGGGTTTTTTCCGAGCTGCTACCACTGATTCCTCGCTCAAAAATTAGAGTTGCAGAATCTGGTATTGCCACTCGTGAAAATGTTCTCTTTGCTCAATCCCACGGAGCGAATGCATTACTCATCGGTGAAGCGCTAGTGCGTGGAGGAGATCCCAAAAAAACGATGCAAGCGCTCTTAGGCTCGGGGTAAGGTTCTCTACACTATGACGCCTTCCATCCAGCCCGAGATTCTTGGTCACTTTGGACCATATGGCGGTCGCTTTGTACCTGAGGCGCTCATCGGTGCATTGGATGAGCTGGAAGCCGCACATATTTCAGCGATCGCCGATCCGACATTTCAAGCCGAGTTAAGAGAACTTCAACTGACCTATACCGGACGTCCTAGCATCATCACTGAAGCGAAACGATTTGCGGAGTTTGCCGGCGGTGCGCGCATTCTACTGAAGCGGGAGGATTTGAATCACACTGGCAGCCACAAGATCAACAATGTTTTGGGTCAAGCCCTTCTTACAAAGCGAATGGGCAAGAAGCGCATCATCGCCGAAACCGGAGCGGGTCAGCATGGAGTCGCCGCTGCTACGGCAGCAGCACTTTTCGGACTCGAATGTGTTGTCTATATGGGTGAGGAAGACACACGACGACAAGCTCTCAACGTAGCAAGAATGAAACTTTTAGGTGCTCAAGTGGTGGCAGTCAAAGCGGGCTCGCGCACATTGAAAGATGCAATAAATGAAGCGATGAGAGATTGGGTAACCAATGTGGAATCTACGCACTACCTTTTGGGTACTGTCGCCGGTCCTCATCCTTTCCCGACAATGGTGCGCGATTTTCATAAGATCATTGGCGAAGAAGCTCGGGACCAAGTTCTTGAACTCACGGGACGACTTCCTGATGCTGTCTTGGCATGTATCGGCGGAGGCTCGAACGCTATTGGAATTTTTCATGCCTTCATTCCCGATACAGAAGTCAAACTCATTGGTCTTGAAGCGGGGGGAGATGGCGTTGAAACCGGTCGGCATGCTGCAACGCTAACAGGGGGCACGGTTGGAGTTTTGCACGGTACTCGCTCATACGTACTCCAAGATGAAAATGGCCAAACGATTGAATCACATTCTATTTCGGCTGGTTTAGATTATCCGGGAGTTGGACCTGAACATGCCTTTTTGCTTGATTCGGGGCGGGCGCAATACCGAGCGATTACCGATGATGAAGCGATGAATGCCTTTGCTACTTTATGTAAGACGGAAGGGATAATTCCCGCAATTGAAAGTGCTCACGCTTTGGCAGGAGCCATGATCATAGGAAAAGAGATGGGGCCAAACTCCATTTTGTTAGTGAATCTTTCGGGACGCGGTGACAAGGATGTCCAAACAGCAGCCGACTATTTCAAGATTGATCTCGCGTGACAACATCGCTTGAAAATTTAATGCGCAAAACGCGTAAGGAAAATCGCGCTGCACTAATTGCTTATTTGCCTGCAGGCTTTCCGTCTCAGAAAGGTTCGCGAAAAGCACTTGAAGTTTTGGCGCACGCTGGAGTTGATGCCATTGAGATTGGTTTTCCCTATAGCGACCCCGTCATGGATGGCCCAATTATTCAAGCTGCAGCAGAGATATCTTTGAAATCGGGAACCGGTGCTAAGGATGTCTTTGATACCTTGAATTTTGTTCACGAACTCGGTTTGGCTTGCGTCGTTATGACATATTGGAACCCCATTGAAAAATATGGCCCACAGAAATTTGCAAGCGAAATTGCGCGGCGCGGGGGATCTGGAGTCATCACTCCCGATTTAACTATCGAGGAATCCCTTGGTTGGTCTGCTGCAACAGATGCCGCTCAGATCAATCGGATCTATGTAGTTGCGCCGAGCACCACTGATGAAAGGTTGAAGGCAGTGGTCGAGCGTTGTTCAGGCTTTGTCTACGCCGCGAGTTTGATGGGTGTTACGGGAGGTCGCACATCAGTTTCAAGCCAGGCGAAAGATTTAGTAGAACGCATACGATCGATCTCCCAACTTCCGGTCGCGGTCGGATTGGGTGTCTCATCACGCATCCAAGCCAGAGAGATCGCCGGATATGCAGACGGAGTCATCGTGGGCTCAGCCTTCATTAAGGTACTTCTAGAGGCACAGAATGAAGAAGTGGGGTTGGCGCAACTTAGAGAACTGGCTGAAGAGTTGGTGGCAGGTGTTCGAGAAGGCAGATGAGTTTGTAATGCCCTACGATCTACGAAAGTAAGATAGTCCGACAATGGCTGTTGAGTGCCGATGAGAGAATGGATCATAAGGAATGGCTCAGAAATCTGGGGGAGATAAGGTCACGCGCTACTTAGTGATTGGCATGGTCATATTTGTTGTCGTGGTCGGCACGGTTTTTTCCGTGATGAGCAATAAATCCAAGACCGCTGCAATTCCTTCCGCCGTCTCCAAAGCCGATGGCTATGGCATTGTTTTTAATGGAGATGCAAAAGGCAAGACCGTCGACATTTGGGAAGATCTGCAGTGTCCGATTTGCAAGCAATTCGAATCAGTTAACGGCGCATATATAAAAGATCTCATCAGCGCGAAGAAAGTAAAAGTGGTCTTCCATGTACTTTCATTTATTGGAACAGAATCAGTTCTTGCCGCCAACTCAGTGGCGTGCGCCGCAGATGAGGGAAAGTTTCTTCAGTTACACGCCTATCTATACGCGAATCAAGGTAAGGAAAACACAGGAACTTGGTCTAACGCTGCGCTTATTAAGTCTGGCGCAGCCGTTGGGCTGACTTCTTCTAAATTTACGGAGTGCATTAATAAAGGTACTTACTCAGGTTGGGTCCAGAATGTTGCCAACGATGGTAACGTCCAAAAAGTTACTTCGACGCCGACGGTGAAAATAAATGGAAAAGAGATTGATCGCAACACCCAATACATGGATGCGGCGGCTTTCAAAAAGGCCATCGAAGGCTAAATAGCAAAAGTGCTTAAATCAATTCCAACTCCCTCTCGCTCGGAATTCGGAATAGGACCTTTCACAGTACATTTTTATGCTCTCTGCATAATTTTTGGCATCGCGGTAGCAATCTATTGGGGTGATCGACGCTTTCGCCAACGGGGCGGAGCCCCAAACTTCGTGGCCGATGTCGCTGTAGTCGCTGTTCCGTTAGGAATCATCGGTGGACGTCTTTATCACCTCATCACTTCACCCGATGCGTATTTTGGTGCGAACGGCAAACCGTTAGACGCCTTCAAAATTTGGCAAGGCGGTCTCGGTATCTGGGGTGCAATATCGCTGGGAACTTTAGGTGCATGGTGGCAATATCGCAGAATTGCTAGAACGGGTCGCGGGGGAGCGCTCTCCTTTGCGATATTCGCAGATTGTCTCGCACCCGGAGTGCTCATCGCACAGGCACTTGGAAGAGTTGGTAATTGGTTTAACGCAGAACTATTTGGCCGACCCACGAATCTGCCGTGGGGACTCGAAATTCCACTCGTGGATCGCCCACCAGGTTATGAAAATTTCCTCACATTTCATCCCACATTTCTCTATGAATCGCTATGGTGCATATTGCTCGCGTTCTTGATTCTGTGGCTTGAAAAGAAATTGGTAAAGGGCCAGGCCTTCCTCTTATATATAGCAACCTACTGTGTCGGTCGCTTCTTCATCGAATCGCTGCGAATCGATTCTGCGCACACGATTGCAGGACTGCGTGTCAACGAATGGGTCAGCGCGATCGTGGCAATCGGTGCTTTTATCGCTTTCAAGAGGGCTGGCATTGCTTCCAAACGAGTTGATTGATACCACTGATATAGGCTTGGTACATGAATCCCAGTGAATCGCTTGCCCAAGTTTATGCTCGCAATCTAAATCACCGTACGCATCGAGCTGGATGGTTAAGAGCCGCGGTACTTGGAGCCAATGACGGTGTGGTTGCCACGGCGAGTCTCATGATCGGTATTTCCGCTGCGAGTGCTCCTAGTTTTCTGGTGACCGCAGGTATCGCCGGAATTGTGGCGGGCGCAATGTCGATGGCGGTCGGAGAGTATGTCTCAGTGCGTGCACAAAATGATATTGAAGAATCGGATCGATTACTCGAGATCGCACATTTGGCGGAAGATCCCGCAGCAGAATTATTAGAGCTAACGCACATCTATATTGAACGGGGGCTCACTCCCGAGCTTGCCAACGAGGTGGCGATAGCTATGCACGCCAAAGATCCACTTGCAGCGCATCTTCGCGATGAACTGGGCCAACATCCCCATTCCAAGGCTCGCCCGGTTCAGGCTGCTGGAGCATCTGCGACCGCTTTTGTATTCGGTGGGCTCATTCCCTTTCTCGGAGTATTCGCTCCAACTCCCGGTGCTAAGGCTTGGAGCATTATTGGATATGCCATAGTCGGCCTGATAGCCACTGGGGTCATCAGTGCAAAGACCTCGGGATCAGCGATCTTCAAACCAACCTTACGAGTCGTCATGGGTGGAAGTCTTGGTATGGCAATCACCGCGCTCATCGGGAGTTTGGTTCACCTCACGGGGATTTAACCGCGTTCGGAAATTCCTGAAGGTTTGGTAGGCTCAGTCCAGATTTAGCGCGACGCTCTTGGGCCATAGTTGTCCCGTAATTTCAACGGACAACTGGAGAAGATCTCATGCCACTATCTATTGATCTCCCATCCGCACAGGGTCTTTATGACCCTGCATTCGAACATGATGCCTGCGGTGTAGCCATGGTTGCCACTCTCAACAAAGTTGCCTCGCACGAAATAGTTTCGCTTGCACTTACGGCTCTTAAGAATCTAGAACATCGCGGCGCATCAGGTGCCGAACCGGACAGTGGTGATGGAGCAGGCATTCTGATTCGCATACCCGATGGATTCTTTCGAGATGTTCTTCCCTTTGAATTGCCAAGGGCCGGCTGTTACGTGGCGGGTATCGCTTTTGTAGGCAAAGGCGCACAAATTCGTGATGACGTTGAAAGTATTGCCAAGGAAGAGGGACTTTCTATTCTTGGATGGCGGAGGTTGCCGGTGAACTCTTCTACCCTAGGTAAGACCGCGCTTTCGGTGATGCCAGATTTCGAACAGGTGTTTCTTGTTGGCGCACATGGTGAGAGTGGATTGGCTTTAGATCGCCTTGCATATTGTTTGCGAAAGCGCGCTGAGCATTCGCTCAATATCTATTTTCCTTCACTTTCTTCCCAAACAATTGTGTATAAAGGCATGCTCACGACGGGCCAATTGGAGGAGTTCTTTCCCGATCTTTCAGACCCTCGTGTGGTCTCGCCTTTAGCACTTGTCCATTCTCGTTTCTCAACAAACACTTTTCCTTCATGGCCTTTGGCGCATCCCTATCGCTTCATCGCTCACAATGGAGAGATTAATACCGTTAAAGGCAATAGGAATTGGATGCGCGCACGTGAGGCACTCCTTGCCAGTGATCTTATTGCCGGCGATCTGGCTCGTATTTTCCCGATTGTGGATCAACAAGGCAGCGACTCTGCCTCATTTGATCAGGTACTCGAATTGTTATATCTCGGAGGAAGATCGTTGCCTCACTCTATCTTGATGATGATTCCAGAAGCATGGGAGAACCACGGTTCTATGTCGGAGGCGCGACGAGATTTTTATGCCTTTCACGCTTCATTGATGGAACCATGGGATGGACCGGCATGTGTCACTTTTACGGATGGGCATCAGGTAGGAGCCGTTCTCGATCGCAATGGATTGAGACCATCGCGATATTGGGTAACTGACGACGGTTTAGTAGTGCTGGCAAGTGAAGTTGGCGTTCTAGATATTCCGCCAGAAAAAATTGTCCGTAAAGGACGACTACAACCTGGAAAAATGTTTTTAGTCGATATCGAAGCTGGCCGCATTATCGAAGATGAGGAAATCAAGGAAGATCTTGCAAATTCTGCTCCTTACGGTGAATGGCTCCATGCCGGCATGGTCAGATTGGTAGACCTTCCTGCTCGAGAACACATTGTTTACCCACATTCATCGGTACTTCGTCGTCAAAGGGCATTTGGATACACAGAAGAAGAAGTTCGATTACTCATTACTCCCATGGCTCGCAACGGAGCGGAACCGCTGGGGTCCATGGGTACGGATTCACCTATCGCAGCCATATCCAATCGACCGCGACTTCTCTTCGACTATTTCTCTCAACTATTTGCTCAGGTTACCAACCCGCCTCTGGATGCTATTCGCGAGGAATTAGTAACTTCGTTAAGCGGTGCAATTGGACCAGAACATAATTTGCTAGATCCAGGACCGGCATCCTGTCGGCAAATCCAACTTGATTTTCCAGTTATCGATAATGATGAGTTAGCCAAAATCATTCACGTCAATGCGGATGGAGATCATCCCGGCTTCCAAACTTTTGTAGTTCGAGGTCTATTCCCAGTTTCTGGCAATGGCGACTCGTTACGAGTACGCCTAGAGGAAATTCGTGCGGAGGTGACGGTAGCCATTGCAGAGGGTGCACGATTAATTGTCCTTTCCGATCGCGATGGAGATGCAGAGCACGCGCCGATTCCGTCATTACTCTTGACCGCGGCGGTCCATCACCATCTCATTCGCGAAAAAACTCGCACGAAGGTTGGATTGATTGTTGAAGCTGGCGATGTTCGTGAGGTTCATCATGCTGCCCTTCTTGTTGGTTATGGCGCGGCAGCAATAAATCCATATCTAGCGATGGAAAGCGCAGAAGACTTGGTCTTGCAGGGAGTCATAACTGGCATAGCTCCTGAAAAGGCAGTTCGCAATTTGATTAAATCTTTGGGAAAAGGCGTCTTGAAAGTAATGTCGAAAATGGGGATATCCACGATCGCCTCGTACACAGGTGCGCAGGTTTTTGAAGCGATAGGCCTTTCACAAGAACTCGTTGATGAGTATTTTGCAGGAACAACTTCACGACTAGGCGGAATTGGCCTTGAAATCGTTGCGGAGGAAGTTCTCGCCCGGCATCACATCGCTTACCCGCCAGGCGGGGAAGTTCCAGGCACAAAACGTCTTCCGATCGGTGGAGAGTATCAATGGCGTCGTGAAGGCGAACCACATTTATTCGATCCTGAAACTGTTTTTACGCTTCAACATTCAACGCGAAATAAACGCTATGACGTCTTCAAGAGATATACATCGCATATCAATGATCAAAGTAAGGCGCTTATGACGCTGAGAGGGCTCTTTGATTTTAAGGACGGCCAGCGTCAGAAATTAGCCATTGATGAAGTCGAGCCAATTTCAGAGATCGTAAAGCGCTTCTCAACTGGTGCTATGTCGTATGGCTCTATTTCTCAAGAAGCTCATGAAACCATGGCGATCGCGATGAACAGATTAGGTGGAAAATCGAACACTGGAGAAGGTGGAGAGGATCCCTCTCGGTTTCTAGTTCAAGCAGATGGAGACTCTAGGAGATCTGCAATTAAGCAAGTTGCCAGTGGTCGTTTTGGTGTAACAAGTGAGTACTTGGTAAACGCCGACGATATTCAAATCAAAATTGCACAAGGAGCCAAACCAGGCGAGGGCGGTCAACTTCCCGGTAACAAGGTGTATCCGTGGATTGCTGAAGTTCGGTATTCAACCCCTGGGGTCGGCCTGATCTCACCCCCACCTCACCACGACATTTACTCCATCGAGGATTTGGCACAACTCATTCACGATCTCAAGAACGCTAACAAAAACGCACGTATCCATGTGAAGCTTGTAGCTGAAGTCGGTGTTGGAACAGTTGCAGCGGGAGTCAGCAAAGCACATGCCGATGTTGTCCTAATTTCAGGACACGATGGAGGTACGGGTGCCTCGCCTTTGACCTCTCTCAAACATGCAGGTGCCCCATGGGAGCTGGGCCTAGCCGAGACTCAGCAGACTTTGTTGCTCAATGGATTGCGCGATCGAATCGTTGTCCAAACGGATGGCCAATTAAAAACTGGTCGAGATGTCGTCATCGCCGCCCTTTTAGGTGCCGAAGAATTCGGGTTTGCTACCGCTCCTCTTGTTGTATCTGGTTGCGTAATGATGCGGGTCTGCCACCTCGATACTTGTCCCGTTGGTGTGGCAACTCAGAATCCAGAATTGCGCAAACGCTTCTCGGGTAAACCAGAATTCGTTGAGACGTTTTTTGAATATATTGCCGAGGAAGTTCGTGAATACTTAGCAGAATTAGGTTTTAAAACCATTGAAGAAGCGGTGGGCCATGTAGAAGTGTTAGACACGAAAGACGCTGTGACCTATTGGAAAGCAAGCGGCCTCGATCTTTCGCCGTTGCTGGTTCGGCCCAACGTGGAAAGTTCTCTATTCCAAACTGTCTCTCAAGATCACGGACTCTCAATGGCTCTAGATAACTCACTTATAGAGCGATCGCAACCCGCACTTTTGGATGGGAAATTTGTTGCCTTCGAAACAACGGTGAGAAATGTAAATAGAACTGTGGGAACCATGCTTGGAGCGGAAATCACTCGAAAGTTTGGAAGTGCAGGTCTAGCAAAGAATTCGATCGACATTACTCTACGTGGCTCAGCGGGGCAGTCCTTAGGAGCATTCATTCCTGCGGGTTTAACAATTCGTCTTATTGGTGACTCAAATGACTATGTTGCAAAAGGAATCTCAGGAGGACGAGTAATTCTCTCACCAGATACTGGAAGTAGATTCCTATCTCACGAAAATGTTATCGCTGGAAATGTCATCGGCTACGGCGCTACTTCCGGAGAGATTTTCATTCGAGGAGTTGTCGGAGAACGTTTCTGCGTTCGAAATTCAGGGGCCACTGCGATAGTAGAAAGCATCGGAGATCATGGCTGTGAATATATGACGGGAGGAACCGTGGTCGTGCTAGGTCGTACAGGGAGAAATTTTGCTGCAGGCATGTCGGGAGGACGTGCTTTCGTCCTTGATTTGGACCCTGCCTTAGTGAATAACGAGATGGTGGATATCGTTTCCGTGCCTCTTGACCAACGTGAAGGTTTGCGAAAATTGGTTGAAGAATTCCAATTGGAAACCAATTCACAAGTAGCCGCTGATTTGCTCGCGGATTGGAAAGAGTCCCTCACGCGAATATCGATGGTGATGCCTCGTGACTACGCGCGCGTGCTATCCGCAATGGATAGAGCGCTAACCGAAGGCAAGCCAAAAGATTATTATGTAATGGAGGTTGCAAATGGCTGATCCAAAAGGTTTCCTCACGACTCCACGAGAGTTGCCAAAACGTCGCCCTGTTGAAGTTAGAATTCTAGATTGGAAAGAGGTTTATGAGCCTCAAGATTTTGCTCACCTACAAAAACAAGCGGGACGTTGTATGGATTGTGGTATTCCTTTTTGTCACCAAGGTTGTCCATTGGGTAATCTCATTCCAGAGTGGAATGACTTAATTTGGCGGGGAGACAAAGGAGAGGCAATAGCGCGTTTACATGCCACCAACAATTTTCCCGAATTTACAGGTCGCCTCTGCCCTGCTCCGTGTGAGACAGCGTGCGTCGTGGCTATCAACGCTGATGCCGTGACCATTAAACAAGTTGAGTTGCGAACGATCGAAGAAGCTTTTGAATCTGGAAAAGTAGTGCCACTTCCCTCGGATCGTCTCTCTGGCAAGACTGTCGCCGTCATCGGTTCAGGTCCGGCAGGACTTGCCGCGGCTCAGCAATTAACTCGGGCGGGACATACCGTCGCTGTGTACGAGCGAGCAGAGAAAATCGGCGGGCTCATGCGTTATGGAATTCCAGAATTCAAACTTGAAAAATCTGTCCTCGATCGACGAATTAGGCAGATGGAAGCAGAAGGAACTCGTTTCCGGGCTGGAGTGGATGTCGGTCGGGAATTGACCGGACACCAACTACGTTCTCGCTACGACGCAATTGTCTTAGCAATTGGTGCTACCCAATGGCGCGATCTTCCTATTCAAGGTCGGGACCTTTTTGGGATTTATCAAGCGATGGAGTATTTGCCATGGGGAAATATGCAGGCTCTCGGCGAAGTCGACAAGCAAGGCATAAACGTAGCGGGGAAAGATGTCGTAATTTTGGGCGGCGGCGATACAGGAGCTGATTGTTTAGGAACCGCAATTCGCCAAGGTGCTGCAAGTGTTACCCAACTCGAGATTATGCCCCGCCCAACTTTGGAGCGTCCATCGTCTCAACCATGGCCGATGTATCCGATGCTCTTCAGAGTTTCCAGCGCTCACGAGGAATTGGATAATCGAGTTTTTTCTGTTTCAACACAGAAGTTCCTAGACGATGGTGCTGGAAATGTTGCAGGACTTGAATTAATCGAGACTGAATTTGTAAACGGAAAATTTCTACCCATTGCTGGGACTGAACGGATCATGGCTGCTCAAGCAGTCTTCCTTGCGATGGGCTTCACGGGACCAGAGAAGAGCGAATTGCTCACCCAGTTAGAAATAGAATTCGATGAACGGGGGAATATAAAGAGAGATGACGATTATCAAACGTCTTCTGAAATGGTATTTGCATGCGGAGATGCCGGGCGAGGACAATCTCTGATTGTTTGGGCAATCGCTGAAGGCAGAAGCGCGGCTTCGGCTGTCGATCGCTATTTGACTGGGCACACACAATTGCCCGCTCCGATTACGCCAGATGTTCGACCGATGATGGTTTAGGGTAGACGTATGCGCAGAGCGAAGATTGTATGCACGATGGGTCCTGCCGTTGATAACCCACAGAAGGTTAAAGAACTCATTGAAGCGGGTATGAATATGGCTCGCTTAAATCTTTCTCATGGTAGTTATAAAGAGCACCAGGACCGCCTGGATATGGTGCGGGCTGGCGCAAAAGAGCATGGAATTGCCATTGCTGTACTTGTGGATCTCCAAGGACCGAAAATTCGCCTTGCTCGTTTTTCACACGGTCCACACGAACTCGCACGAGGAGATATTTTTACAATTACCACTGATGAAGTCGATGGCACGAAAGAGCGGGTAGGAACGACCTATAAGGGATTACCGGGAGATTGCAAGCCAGGAGATCGGATACTTATTGATGATGGAAAAGTTACAGTCGAAGTAACGGCAGTCAGCGGCAACGACGTTGTAACGAAAGTGATTGAGCCAGGATCTGTTAGCAACAACAAAGGAATTAATTTGCCTGGAGTTGCAGTGTCGGTTCCGGCTTTATCAGAAAAAGATATGGACGACCTGCGTTGGGGGTTACGTGCAGGTGCGGATTTTATAGCGCTCTCATTTGTGCGCAGTGCCGCAGATATAGTCGATGTTCATCGCATTATGGATGAGGAAGGTTTTCGAATACCGGTTATTGCAAAAATTGAAAAGCCGCAAGCGGTAGAAAATATAGAGAGCATTGTTGAAGCCTTCGACGGCATCATGGTTGCTCGAGGTGACTTGGGTGTAGAACTTCCGATCGAAGACGTTCCACTCGTGCAAAAGCATTGTGTCGAATTGGCTCGCGAAGCAGCAAAACCCGTCATAGTAGCGACGCAAATGCTTGATTCAATGATTCTGAATTCCCGACCGACCCGAGCAGAGGCTACTGACTGTGCAAATGCCGTTCTCGATGGCGCGGATGCTCTTATGTTGTCGGGGGAGACGAGCGTGGGAGATTTCCCCATCGAATCAGTCGCGACGATGGCAAGAATTATTGAAAGAACTGAAGAGGGTGGACTAGGTCGAATTCGCCCCTTGCTGCATACTCCTCGCACTAAAGGAGGCGCAATCACAAAAGCTGCCACTGAAGTTGGAGAAATAGTGGGAGCAAAGTTCCTCGTGGCTTTCACTCAAAGCGGTGATTCTGCGCGTCGCATGGCGCGTTTGCGTTCTTCGATTCCCGTGTTGGCCATGACGCCTGAGATAGGTACCTATAACAGGATGGCGCTGACATGGGGCGTGGAATCATTTCTTGCGCCTGTTGTAAATCACACGGATGAGATGGTAAAGCAGGTCGATGCGATCTTGCTCAACTCAGGCAAAGCGATACCTGGGGATACCATATTGATTGTCGCTGGAGCACCTCCAGGAATTCCTGGATCTACCAATGCAATGCGAGTTCACCGACTCGGCGATGCGGTTGGCGGCGTAGCTCCCGCGTATCGCTAGGCCACGCGGTTAGGGCACCGCGAGCGCATCGAAAGCGCATCGAAAGCGCATCGTCCTTTTGCTAGTTCTGGATTCACTTTTATACGATTTCTTGCGAGGCATCTCTATTGGCTAGACATTGGCTAGACTATGCCGCGCGCCTCGGTACTCCAACGGTAGAGAGGGCAGTCTCAAACACTGCATAGTGTCGGTTCGAATCCGACTCGGGGCACATGAATCCAACCCCCGCGGATAAGGGTTCTCGCGCCCGGATTCTCGTGGCCGAGGATGAAACGATTATTCGTATGGATCTCGTTGAGATGTTGATTGAGGCGGGTTACGATGTTGTTGGCCAAGCAAGTAACGGGCACGAAGCAATTCTCATGGCGCAAGATCTCAAGCCTGATCTCGCAATCTTGGATGTGAAAATGCCGATGTTAGATGGCATTTCAGCGGCGGAGGAAATCATTGGAATTGCACCTGTGCTGATGTTGACGGCATTTAGCCAAAAAGAGTTGGTAGAGCGCGCCCGCGATGCTGGGGTAATGGCCTACGTGGTTAAACCCTTCTCCATTGACGATTTGATTCCAGCTATCGAAATTGCCATCAGTCGACATCACCAAATGGCGACTTTGTCCTCTGAAGTGGCCGACCTCAACGAGCGCTTGGAAACGCGAAAACTCATCGACCGGGCAAAAGGGATTCTGATGCAAGCCCTCAGCGTCTCCGAGCCTGAAGCATTTTCTTGGATACAGAGAGCCGCTATGGACCGGCGCATGAGCATGAAAGAGGTAGCCCAAGCGGTCATTTCGCCCTCGGCTGTACCTGACAGATAACGAGCCTAAGAAGGTAGCAACCTTGAGGTTTCGTTCTCATTACAACTTTGTTATAAGTTCGCATTTCGCCCATTTTTCGTTGCCAACCTAACCCCTCAACGATAACCTTTCCACCTCCCTGTCCCGGGACACAAGTAACAGGAAGGCACTACATGAAGAAGACGTATCGTG
>JANYDL010000019.1 GCA_025363635.1 Actinomycetes bacterium | reverse complement strand
TTTTTTGCAAGATCATTGATGGAAATTTCCTCTGGATTACCGATATTGACAACGGTACCAATTGTCTTGTCGGTTGACGTTACTCGGATGAGCGCTTCGACGATGTCGGCAACATGACCAAAGCATCTTGTCTGTTCGCCAGTGCCATATATGGTGATCTCTTCGCCTTTTAACGCTGCAGAGACAAAACGCGGAACGACCATTCCATATGCACCTAATTGGCGCGGACCAACCGTGTTGAAGAACCTTACGATGCGCGTAGGCAACTTCTTATCTTCCCAATATGCGAAAGCGAGGGTCTCGTCTATCGCTTTTGCTTGGCTATATGACCAACGGAGTGTCAAGGGCGAGCCAAGAATTCGGTTGTCATCTTCTTGCAGCGAATCTGAAATATTCTTACCGTAAACTTCGCTGCTGCTGGCCACAAGAATTGGTTTGTTGAATTTCTCCGCAGCATCTAGAAGATTTTCGGTCCCCTTGATATTGGTGAGCAGGCTAGCCAAAGGCCGCTCCAAAATGTTAAAGACTCCAACCGCCGCCGCCAAGTGATAAATAAAGTCGGTTTCAGCAACCAATTCATCGACGATTTCCAGATCGAGGATAGAACCTTCGACAAAACAGAGAGATCCGGTAGCCAAAGCGTGATCCAGGTTCTCAATCCGACCCGTCTCCAGGTTATCCAGTACGGTCACCTCGGCACCGTCTTGAATGAGTCGATCGACGAGATGGGAGCCGATAAAGCCTGCTCCACCGGTTACGAGTACGCGCATTGTCCTACCTTATTGCCCCCGCGCGCTCAAAACCGCATCATAACGAGGTAGATATCCTCGTGAGGTGTGGCCTCAGGGCGGTAGCTATTCCTTGTGAGGGCAGAGGTGACCCTCACCCAACTCTCAGGCATTTAGGGTTACCTTCGACCATGTCTAAACGCACGAGGCCCACCAGTGCCAGGCAGAAGCGACTTTCTGAGATTCAAGTACGCGCCGAGGGTGGCGCCGACTGGGCGGCCCTGCTTTTAGGCCTAGGACTTGGCCTGACAATTGCCCTACAGGCCACGACGATCACGCGAAATGATATTTCAAGTTTCTATTCAATAGTGACAACGCTTTCGCGAATGTTTGCGCTTGTTGGAACATATTTTGCGTTGATCTTGATTTTACTTGTTGCGCGAATTCCTTGGGTTGAAAGAAGTGTTGGGCACGATCGGCTCATTACTTGGCATCGAAAATTTGGTCCGTATTCAATCTTTTTAGTAGGACTTCATGTGCTTTTAGTGACACTTGGTTTTGCTGGTCAGGATCATGTGCCGCTCGCTGTAGAGATGTGGCGGATGCTCAATCAATATATGTGGATGTGGGCGGGGCTTGCTGGTTTCATCGCGATGATGGTCGCTGGAGTCACGTCATATAAAAAAGCTCGCGCAATGATGAGTTATGAAACGTGGTGGAAGATCCACGTTCTGATGTACATCTCGATTGCGCTTTCGTTCATGCATCAAGTTCTTAACGGAGCGATGTTCATCAATCACCCTCTTAACAGAAAGTATTGGACTGCCCTCTATATTTTCGTTGGCTTCAGTGTCATTTTTTGGAGGGTAGGAATTCCAATTGCTCGCTCGGTTCGACATAACCTGAAGGTAAGTAAAGTTGTGGTCGAAGGTCCTGGAATTATTTCTGTGATAATGCGCGGGCGAAAATTAACCAAACTTGCTGCTGAAGGAGGGCAATTCTTTGGCTGGCGCTTCCTCGCAAAAAATCATCTTTTGATATCCCATCCTTATTCACTCT
This sequence comes from Actinomycetes bacterium, assembly GCA_025363635.1. Classification (GTDB taxonomy): domain Bacteria; phylum Actinomycetota; class Actinomycetes; order Nanopelagicales; family Nanopelagicaceae; genus QYPT01. The sequence continues at coordinate 78,147 of JANYDL010000019.1, read as the reverse complement.
CCGCTGCGCCGACTGAACATTTCATGCGAATTACTGTCAAAGATTTAGGTGATCACTCGGGCTCTCTTGCATATTTAAAGCCGGGAACTCGAGTTTTTGTAGAAGGGCCGTACGGTGCTTTCACAGCCGGCCGATCTTCACGTCGCCACGTGGTGCTCGTCGGAGGTGGGGTCGGTATCACCCCAATCCGAGCCATCATGGAAGAATTTGGAATAGGCGTACAGATGGATGTCATCTTTCGCGCCTCGCGAGAAGAGGATTTAGTGTTTCGGGCAGAACTTGATTACATGGCGGGAAAATCACAAGGCAGAATACGGAATCATTACCTCGTCGGACCAAGAGCACATCACCCTATGGATGCGGAGCACCTAAATCAATTAGTCCCCCTCTTTGCTCAAAGTGATATTTACATATGTGGCCCTGCTCCGCTCGTGGCAGCGGTGCGCAAAGCAGCGATTGATTCGGGAATTCCAAAAACACGCTTCCACGACGAAGCATTTGCCTTCCATGCGGAATGAGCATTTCGAATTGGCAAATATTCGCACGTTGCACTCGGATTTAATTCAGCAGCCTCTCAGGTTGTTGCTCGATGATCTACCCGACGGCGAAAGCCAGATATCGAGAGGTACGAAATGAAGCGGGCGTTACTCATTATTGGAGGCACAGTCGGTGGTCTCGGCGCAGTTCTGTCGATAACGCCACCTCAGTTAGGCAGTGCAAATCCTGGCGCAGTTACTGCTCTAGGAACTGGATCGAATTCCCTCGGATCTACAACGCAATCCACGCCTGCTGCTCCTCAGACGACGACTCCATCGAGTGCGCCTGCTTCATCCTCTACGACCGCGACCTCTCCTTCAGTTAAAACGACACCGACCGCTGTAACATCACCGCCTTTCAATCAAACGACAACACCTACCGTTAAGAAAAAACCAATGACGGCGCCAGTGGCGCATACAACGACTAAAGCACCAACGAAGCCGGCGAGTACAACCCCAAGTCAGACCCCTAGTCAGACCTCTACGCCCACGGCGAGTACAACCCCAAGTCAGACCCCAAGTCAGACCCCAACTCCTACTCCCACCAAAACAACCCCGCCACCGCCACCAGTCAGCGCTGGCATCAGCGGAACTTTCACGGGTGCTTCATATGATGCAAATCAAAGTGGCAGAATCTGGGGACGAGTCACCGTTACGGTTACTTTAAACAATGGCGCTATTTCAAATATTAATGCAGTCCAGAGCCCATCGAGTCGTAGTTACAATGCATTTTCTGCCCTTACTCCCGCGGTCGTAGGACAGATGACGCCTAAAAATGTTATGGCTATTTCTCCAAGCTCGCTCTTTGCGCAAGTTTCTGGAAGAACCGGTGCCTCTTACTCTGCTCAGGCATATTGGGAATCCTTGCAATCTGCTCTTAGCAAAGCGGGTGTGTGACACCATTAGGTGTGGCACATAAACAAGCAGAGATAGAAGTTTGGGGTACCGTCGTATTTGTTGATGTCGAATCACAAACTGCATCTGCCGACGAACTTGAAATAGGTCTTAGCAAAGTCCGTGATTACGTTCACCACGTAGACGAGATATTTTCTACATACAAATCGACTTCGATAATTTCGCTGTTAAGAAGAAAAGAAATTGAGATTGATAGTTGCTCGAATGAAGTCCGTGAAGTCTGGAATCGATGTGGATTTGCTCGCGATCTGACTCAGGGCGCATTTGATCCTTGGGCTGTAGCAGGTGGATTTGATCCTTCAGGCTTAGTCAAAGGTTGGGCTGCAGATCGCTGCTGTGAAATCTTGCAGGCGTACGGAGCCCAACACATACAGATAAATGCCGCGGGGGACTTATCTCTGCGGGGTGGACATCTCATAGACAGTGAAGTGGCTCCATGGGTCATTGGTGTTGTGAACCCCGAAAATAAGGAAGAAATAGTTCAGGTTTTCAACATCATGGATGGCGCCATCGCCACAAGTGGAGCCTATGAAAGAGGAGCCCACATACTTGATCCTCACACGAATCTGATAGCGATAGGCGCAAAATCGGCCACCGTTATTGGCCCTGATGGAGCACTCGCTGACGCGCTCGCGACCGCATTGATGGTCGATGGTCGAGATGGTGCGGGATGGTTCGCATATCCCGATCTCACTGAGTATTCTGCATGGGTTATTGATAGAAATGAAAGCGTTGCGTGGAGTATTGGTCCTCAGGCTCCTATTTCGTAATGTCGCTCAACACTGCAATTTCATCAGGGTGAAGTTCTACGATTTGCATGATTTCGTCCAATTGTTCGACAGTACGCGCGCTCGCAATGGGTGCGCTCACATATTTTTGGGCACGTAACCAAGCCAAAGCGATTGCTGCTACGGACGAAGAATGACTCCCCGCAAACTTTTGAAGTGCACTTACCGTTTCCCAACCGCGATCATTTTGATAATTCGCAACTCCGCCCGATCGCACCGATTCAACTACTTGGTTAGGTTGATATTTACCCGAAAGAAAACCACGCGCTAATCCGAAAAAAGGCATACTCGCTAAATTTCTTTCCACGACAAGTTTTGCATTTCCTTCTTCAAATTCTTTTCGATCTAAAAGGTTGTACCAATCTTGAACGCCAATGTAGGAGGCATAATGATTTACTTTACTTATCGCGAGCGCTTGAGTGAGGCGGTCAGGCGAATAATTTGAGGCCGCGATATAACGGACTTTTCCTTGGTGGACGAGGTTGTTGAATGCTTCTAGTGTCTCCTCAAGGGGAGTGGTGAGGTCGTCTTCGTGTGCATAATAAATATCTATGTAATCAGTTTGCAGGCGACGTAAAGAATCATCACAAGCAGCAACGATGTTCGCTGCCCTCAATCCAGGACGACTAGAAAGTTTCGCGACTTTGGTAGCGATGACAATTGAGTCGCGTACTCCTCGAGCGTTACTCCATCTTCCAAGTATGGATTCGCTCTCTCCTCCACCATTCCCCTCTTTCCATTCGGAATAGACATCGGCCGTGTCGATGAAATTTCCGCCTTTTTCAATAAATCGATCCAGGACGGCTTGTGATTGAGCCTCATCCGCGCTCCAGCCAAAGACATTTCCGCCCAGGCATAGAGGGAAAACCAAGAGAGAAGTTTGAGGAATTGTGATCATGGGCCAACGGTAGGGCAGGATTACCCCATGGCCGAAACCACAGGTGGCTTCTCCAGTCTTGGATTGGAGAAGGAATCCCAAGCGCTAGAACTTGACTCTTTGAGCCCTCACGAAGCCCTGGAAATCGGGGAGATCGCCTTGGAATTGGGGCTAGAGCGTTCCCTACCTATTGCAGTGGAGGTGCATCTCGGAAGTTGGGTTATTTTCCACGCCTCACTTCCCGGCTCCACCCCGGATAAAGACACGTGGCTGGCTCGAAAGGCGCGGGTAGTGCTGGCCACTGGTAATTCAACAATGCTTGAGCGAGTCTGGGCAGAGGAGGCCGAAGTCGATTGGTATGAATTTAAGAGTTTGCCAGAATCGACGCATGCAATTCATGGGGGTGGTGTCCCACTCAACGTTAAAGGCTTAGGACACGTCGGAACCCTTGTCGTCAGTGGATTGCCACAAGTGGAAGATCACCTCCTCTGCATTGAAGTCGTGACTGAATTCCTGGCTCGTCAAGGCGAACTTCGATGAGCATTTGGGTCTGTGGCGAAGTGTTGATAGATGTTCTTCCAAATAGGTCTGTTGTAGGTGGAGGGCCAGCGAACACGGCACGCGCTCTTGCTCGACTTGGGGAAGAAGTCGATTTTATCGGTGGAATTTCAACTGATTCTTATGGAGAGCGCGTAAGGAAAGAGTTAGAAGATGATGGAGTTTCACTTGGTCTATCCCACATTAGTGAGTTAGCCACTTCGACCGCCACCGTAAACGTCGGTGCAGATGGATCAGCCTCGTACAAATTTTCAATTGACGAAACTGCAACATTCGACTTTAGTGACTGGCTTCCAGATTCTTATCGCTACAAACCTTCTCTTTTATACGTTGGCTCTTTAGCGACTATCGTGCAACCAGGTAGTGAGGCACTCCTTAAATGGGCTCGCAATACTTCCGAGCTGGCGCCAATAATTTTTGATCCCAATGTTCGACCAGCGGTACTCAATGACCGCGCGCACTATCTTTTGCAGGTTGAGCGATGGATTGCGATCTCGTCAATCGTGAAGGTAAGTGAAGAAGATTTACGATGGCTTCTTCCGAAAGAGGATATTTTCAAAATAGCGCGAAATTGGATCGGGGATTCTAACCTGTTGGTAATAATCACGAAAGGTGCTGAAGGAATAGTTGGCGTGAGTGCTGACGAGATTGTGGAAGTTTCGGGAATTAAAATAGATGCAGTAGATACGGTAGGAGCGGGTGACACTGTTGGCGCAGTAATTGCGCAGACAGCAAATAAAGGCAACCTCTTGAATCTACGTGGCCCCAAGCTCTACGAACTCCTACGTTGTGCCAGTGTTGCCGCTGCAATAACCTGTAGTCGTACTGGCGCAAATCCACCAACAAAAAGGGAGCTTCTTGCTGCCCTAGAAATGCAGGCATAAAGATGCAATTTATCGATGACGCTGAATTTCAAATCGCGATTGATCTCGATCAGGGTGGACGGATTGCTTCGTTGAAATGGCGCGAAATGGAATTTGCCTTGCCATTTAGAGGAGAGGCGCAGACATGGGGTTGGTACCCCATGGTTCCGTGGGCTGGTCGGATTCGTAATGCAATCGTCGCAAACGCCGAAGGAAAGGAGTTTCAATTACCCGCCACCTTTGATCCTCCGCATGCGCTCCACGGTTTTGGCTTTACCTCGTCTTGGCGAGAAATCGGCCCAGGACGCTCTCTTTTGGAGCTCCCCGCTCCTTATGGCGGCGCAAGCGTTGAGCAAAATATTGAAGTTCTTGATGACGCCGTGCGGTGGAGTATGGAGTTTGACCCTGGTAATTGCACGCTGCCTGCGTGGCTGGGTTTTCATCCATGGTTTCCTCGAGAACTTGATAGAGGAGATAGCGCTGAAATTGAATTCAAAGCGCTAGCGATGTTAGAACGCGATGGTGAAGGAATCCCAACGGGTGTTCGAATCGAACCAACTCCGCAACCGTGGGATGACGCATTCACTGACATTCGAGGTACACCGGCAGTTGTCTGGGAAGGTGCGGCGCGAATCGATATTGAAAGTGATGCACCTTGGTGGGTTGTTTACTCTGAAGATCATGATGGTCTCTGTCTGGAACCCCAGACCGCACCACCGGACGCGGCCAATCTTGGAATAGAGGGCGAACATTACATTGAAGCGCTTTTCCTCTTCTCAGAAGGATAAATGATGATAGATAGACTTCGGTTATCAGAAATGATGCTTCGCGAAGAATCTCGTTTTATTGCAGATCATCCTAAAAGTGGCGCACTTTTTGAACAAGCAAAATTAGTTATGCCAGGTGGAGTTCCAATGTCCTGGATGGCAAAATGGCCCGGTGAATTTCCACTTTTTGTAGAAGAAGCAAGTGGTGCGCGATTTATTGACGCAGACCAAAGAGTGTACGTAGATTTTTGCTTAGGAGACACTGGTTCCATGACGGGACATTCGCCTCTTTCGACAATAGGGGCGATTCGCGATCAAGTGGGTCGTGGAATTACGGTGATGTTACCTACTGTGGACGCGATCGCGGTTTCACAAGAGTTAGCGGAGAGATTTGGTTTGCCGTTGTGGCAGTTTACAGTTTCGGCCACAGATGCTAATCGCCATGTCATTCGGTATTCGAGGGCACTTACCAATAGATCAAAAATCATCGTAATTGATCGTTGTTATCACGGTAGCGTCGATGAGACTTTTGCAACTCTAGATCCAATGGGAAATACGGTTACTCGTGAAGGAAATATTGGTGCTCCCGTAAGCCTTGATCGAACCACTCGAGTTGTCGAATTCAACGATTTAGCCGCTATGGAATCGGCTTTGGCACACGGTGACGTCGCGGCAATATTGATGGAGCCCGCCATGACCAATGTTGGAATTGTCCTACCAAAAGAGGGCTACTTGCAAAAAGTTGGTGAATTAGCAAAGAAATACGGCGCTTTTTGGATCATTGATGAGACCCACACAATTTCAGCTGGAGTTGGAGGGATGACAAAAGAGCTAGCACTACGACCAGATTTCCTCACCATTGGCAAAGCGATTGCTGGTGGTATTCCAGCCGGAACATTTGGTATGACTCATGAAGTTGCTTCGGCAATTAAATCGAAAGTTGAACTGGACCTCGTCGATACTGGCGGAATAGGAGGCACTCTCGCGGGAAACGCTTTGGGTCTTGCTGCGATGCGGGCGACACTTACGCAAGTTTTGACACCCGCCGCCTTTAAAAGAATGATCGCCCTCGGCAATCATTGGTGCGATGGTGTAGATCAAGTGATTGCTGAATTTAATCTTGGATGGCATTGCAGTCGTTTAGGGGCTCGAGGTGAGTATGTATTTCAACCTACCGCTCCGAAAACTGGAAGAGAAGCGTACGACGCAGGTGATACTGAACTTGAAAAATATATTCATCTTCGTCTACTGAATGACGGTTTTTTAATAACTCCATTTCACAACATGGCGCTTATGTCACCTGCTACCACTGAGGCTGACGTTAATTCCCATACGGAAGCTTTTAGAATCATGTGCCACGAATTAGTCGGTTAATTTACTTTTGCCCGAAAATACATAACGTCACGTCCCGACTCCACAAAACCGAGACTTTTGTACAAATCAATGGCAGAGAGATTTCCTTCGTCGACGTAGAGCATGGCGGAGATGAGTCCTTGATATTGCAGATGTGATAAACCAGCGATGGTGATTGCTCGTCCAAGGTTCTCTCCTCGAGAATTGGGATCAACACCCATCGCGTAGATCTCACCAATCGGGTCGTGGCCGTGATCCGATTCGCCTTCATGGGAATGCCCGTGCACGCCATGGATTTTTGTCCAGCAATAAGCGATCAATTCTTCATTTTTTGTGGCAACCAGAAAACCGCTGGGATCAAACCAATCTTCTTTCATGCGATGTTGTAGGTCGCTCATCTCCCACCCACCTTGTTCCGGGTGACCTTCAAATACGCGGTTGTTTAAATATAACCAAGCCTCTTCGTCGAGAGAGGGTAAAAACGTTCTGATTTCGAGGTCGCGGGATGGATCGGGGAGAGGATGAGTCAATGATCTTCGCATGTGAATCACGGTCCGGGCCTTTTGAAAACCATTGGCAAGTGCAATCTTTTGCGCCCCAGGTAAATCTCCGTGTGACCAGAGACGTGGAGAAGTGATGCGTGCGACTTCCGTTAATAGTGCAGTACCAAATCCTTTTCCTCGATGATCCGGATGGATGACTAACTCTGCGCTAGATCCTGCAACCGTGTCAGTGAGATCAATATGTGCGTAGCCAACAATTTCCTCGCGCTGCATGAGTAAGAGGTGCCGATCATCTTTATCGCCTCCGTGTCGGAGGTGAAGCACAATATGTTCTGCAATCGGAGGAGTCTGGTCAAAAGATGCCGCGGATGAGATGAGCGCCAGAACTCCAGATTGTTGGCTTTCGTCTAGGGACTTGGCGTACAAAATCAATTACTGGACTCGTTCTTGTAACTGACTCTCTTTATTACTTGGAAGTGTGAAACGGTATCCAACATTCCTAACAGTTCCAATAATTGATTCAAACTCAGGACCAAGTTTCGCTCGCAATCGACGAATATGAACATCGACAGTGCGCGTACCACCGAAATAGTCGTAGCCCCAGATTTCCTGTAGCAATTGTGCTCGAGTGAAAACCCGACCTGGGTGCTGCGCTAAATATTTCAATAATTCAAATTCTTTAAATGTTAAGTCTAATGACCTACCGCGCACCTTGGCAGTGTATGAATTTTCATCTATCGCTATATCACCAGCACGAATTTCTCCCGAATTCGGATCTTGAGCTTTAAGGCTGGCTGTATGTTCGCCAATTGCAATTCTTATGCGAGCTTCAACTTCGGCAGGTCCAGCGGTATCCAAGATGACATCGTCAACACCCCATTCGGCACTAATTGCAGAAAGACCACCTTCAGTAGTAATGGCGATGACGGGCGAACCTACGCCTGTAGATGTCAGTAAACGCGTAAGACTCTTTGATGCAGGTAGGTCGCGTCTAGCATCGATGAATAGAACGTCCATCTCAGGCACATCAACGAGGATGCTGGCTTCGGCGGATAAAATCCGAACTTGATGTTGTAATAAACCTAGCGCCGGTAGGACTTCAGCACTTGCACCATGTGAATTTGTCAGAAGGAGAACGCGAGCCATGCGCGGACCTCCTTCTTGGTAGTTTCGATGTAATGCGCAAGACTACTCGCGTGAATTCACTGACTCCAATCGCGATAGTTCTGGTTTTGGCCAGCGCTTATGGATTTTGGTACAAAAATAGTCGCGGCAAAATCCGGAAGGTAGAAAAGCCCGCGGAAGGGGCGTTTAACGCTGAAATTTTGGGCGAAGATCTGGGAGTGAGGGCCACATTGGTGCAGTTCTCTTCAGCATTTTGTACCCCCTGTCGAGCCACGAAGGCTCTTCTGCAAAATGTGGTGGCAGAGATGCCGGATGTCCGTCACATAGATATTGACGCAGAGGCGCACCTGGATTTAGTGAGAAAACTTGATATTCGTTCGACACCGACAACCCTCTTTCTCGATTCACGGGGAGTCGAAGTAGGTCGAGCCGTGGGGGCTCCCCGTCGCGATCAGGTGCTTGATGCTTTAAGTGCTTTACAGTAGATCTGCGAATCATTTGCAAGTGGTCTTATTGGAAGAACTTAAATATCCTTCGTACATGTTTCGCAGTGAGCCAAAGTTTTTTACCAAGCGCCGCGTATTGGATTTTGGGCGTTTGGCGGGCTCTTTGTGTCGAATGTGAAGTGAGCGTTTTCTAGCCCTTTCCACATTCGATATAAACAACTGCACAGAATAGGAATTTCAATGACACAAGTAACTTCACAGCCGACAAAAATAACCACCATTGATGCGCGCGGCCCACGATTTTCTGCTGGCATCACCGTAATTCTGCTTGCCACAGCTCTTGCTACTCAGTCACCGTGGGTTCTTGCGATTCAAGCAATTGTCTTCGCTATCGGAGCTTTGCGAGGGCCACAATTTACGCCTTATGCCTTTATTTTTCGCACCTTGGTTCGACCTCGCTTAAAAGGAGCGGCGCCAACTGAAGATGTACGTCCGCCTCAATTTGCACAGAGCGTGGGTTTGTTATTTACACTTATTGCACTGGCTGGTTCGCTCTCGGGGATCAGTGCCATTTTTATAATCGCAACGAGTTTCGCTTTTGCTGCTGCGTTTCTTAATGCGGCCTTTGATTTTTGTCTTGGATGTGAGGTTTATCTCCTACTTCTTCGCTTGAGATAGACTGATCCCATGGCTCAACCACACGAACTCCGAGAGCGTGGACTACGTCTGACCCCTCAGCGCGAATTAGTTCTTGCCGCTGTTCGCGAATTGGATCACGCGACCCCTGAAGAGATCGCGGAGAAAGTCCGCCAGACTCATCCGGGGATAAATCTCTCGACCGTCTATCGTAATTTGGAGACTTTGGAAAATGTGGGGCTTGTTCAACATAACCATTTAGGTCACGGTGGCGCGAGTTATCACGCTTCGGAAGAGGTGGCTCATCTCCATTTAGTCTGCGGGACATGTGGCAGCGTGGGAGATGCTCCAATAGAGGCCGCTTTAAATTTCGTGAACTCACTCAGTGAAGAGTATGGATTTCGCACGGATGTTTCACACTTTGCCGTGTACGGCACCTGTGCAGTCTGTTCCCAAGCAGAACTGTCCTAGCAAACTTATGACTGCAGTTTTGGTCGAGGACGGTCCCGATAAAGGGGCGGTGTGGCACTTTGGAGAACCTAATCGCGAACAACGTGCACTCGAAGGGGGAATGGCATGGGCCGATCTGTCCCATCACGAGATTGTTGCCGTTGCGGGACCCGATCGATTGACGTGGCTCCATTCACTTACAACTCAGTATTTGGAAAATCTTGCGGTTGATCAATGGGTGGATGTACTTATTTTGGATCCCCAGGGACACATAGAGCATCAATTTCTTTTGGTGGATGACGCAGATACTTCTTGGTTGGTTGTTGATGCTGGACGGTCTGCAGCACTAATAGCTCACTTGACCCGCATGAAGTTCATGATGCGTGTCGAAATCAGCGATGTCAGTCGTGATTTCGCATTCATTCGAACTCCGGGACTCTCCGATGAACGTGGTGGCCCATATCGAATAATTCCGAATGAGGAGTTCATACCGTGGCGCAAGAAAATTAGTGAAGAATTTATTCAGGTTGGCACTTGGGCTCTTGAAGCCGAGCGAGTTGCGAAAAGGCGACCGCGCATAGATTTCGAAATGGATTTCAAATCAATCCCCAATGAATTAGGTTTACTCAACACCGCAGTTCATATGAATAAAGGTTGTTATCGAGGCCAAGAAACGGTAGCCAAAATTGCAAACCTTGGAAGTCCTCCACGACGTTTAGTCTTACTTCATCTCGATGGAAGTGTTGTTACCATCCCAAGTGTCGGTTCTGCAGTTAATAAAGACGGAGTAAAGGTTGGATTCATCGGAACCACAGCGAGACACTTTGAACTCGGGACGATTGCTTTAGCAGTCATAAAAAGAAATACACCGACAGATGCCAGTTTAGTTATTGAAGGAATCCCTGCTTCACAAGAGAACATTTAATAGATGAGGGCTTGAGTTTTTGCTCTCAAAATTTCTTCTACAAACGAAGTCGCCCCTGCAATTCTTATCCCCAGAATCTGATCGCCATCGTTGATATTTCTTCTCATCGCACATTGGCTGCATAGAGTTACCGTTCCTGAATCGATGATGCTCTGTAGAGTGTCGGCTATTTTCGCCGCGTGCGGAAGTGAAAATTCATCTGCCTTCCCGGGTAAGGCCAACCATGCCGCTTCACCCGCGAGCCAAAACGAGACTTCGATTCCAGAAGCAAGTGCAGTAGAGGCCACTGTAAAGGCCTGAGAGACTCTTTCATTATCTTGTATGCCTGTTGCCAACTTGATGACCAACCGAGTAGATCGCTCCATGTAATTACTCTAAACCAGTCCGAACCTCCCTAACGCTAGGCTAAGTGCTGTGGAGAATCGATGGCGGCTTTAAGTTCTTTTGCGATGGCGACGGTTGCTTCCGCCCTCGGCATCGCTCTCCTGACTTATGGGTTTCTCCAATGGCGAAAAGATAGGAGATAGTTTTGTTCACTATTCCTGAAGGGCTTCATCCTGATCTCAATCCGCTGGCATGGTTGGTAGGTACGTGGCGAGGAAAAGGTCGTGGAGAATACGCCAGCGTCGAGCCCTTTGAGTTCGCGCACGAAGTTGTTTTTAGCCACGACGGAAGGCCTTTTCTTAATTACTTTTCTCGCTCTTGGATTATTGATGAGAATGGCGACATACTGCGACCCGCGCCATCTGAGACTGGTTTTTGGCGAGTAAAGCCGGATAATGTTTTAGAAGTTTTGATTTCACACAACCTTGGAATCACAGAAGGTTGGGTTGGCCGCTTCGAAGGTCCAAAAATTCAATTGGTAATGGACAGAGGTTATTCAGCGCCCAGCGCGAAAATAGTTACCGAAGGTTCACGTTTATACGGGCTAGTTGAAGGTGAACTTTTCTTTGCCTATGACATGGCCACTGAAAGTCATCCCCTCCAAGCCCATCTTTGGTCAACCTTACCTCGCTCAGATGGATAAGCAGGATCAAGGAGAAGTTTTAGTGCTTCTTGAAAGAAGTGGCATTTTAGAATCCCAACATGATGGACATTTGATCATGCTTGGCTCTAAGGGTGAAATTGAGTTTTTGTTGGGCAATGCCGAACATCTCGTTTATCCACGTTCATCTATAAAGGGAATTCAAACAGCAGCGATGGTTCGAGCCGGGCTAAATGTGGAGCCTCGACTTTTGGCTCATGTCTCGGCAAGTCATTCTGGATCGGCGATGCATCAAAGCGCGACTCTTGAAATTCTTTCGGCTGGAGGGCTCAATGAATCTGCGTTAAAAAATGCACAAGATAAACCCTTAGGAGAAGTGGAGCGCCGGGAATGGGGAGATAAGCCAGCCACTTCGCTGGCACAAAATTGCAGTGGTAAGCATGCGGGAATGCTGTTGACATGTGCTGTAAATGATTGGTCTTTAGAGAACTATCTTTTGCCTAAGCATCCGTTACAAGTGGCCATCAAGGAAGAGCTCGAAGAGTTGGGCGGTGAAGCGATCAAGTTAATAAGTATCGATGGTTGCGGTGCGCCACTCTTTCTTCTTTCGCTATCAGCGCTGGCAAGATCGATTCGGGCTCTGACTATTTCGCAAGACCCAGTGCATGCAAGAGTCATTCAGGCATGCAAGAGTTTCCCCGAAATGGTCGCTGGAGAGGGACGTTCGACGACTCGTTTCATGAGAGAGAATGAGGGACTTTTCTTGAAGGAAGGAGCAGAGGGCGTAGGAGTTGGCTCATTGCCAGACGGTCGCACCTTTGCTTTTAAGGTAAGCGATGGTGCTTCTCGCCCCTATGCAATTCTAGTTTCGGCGTGTTTAAAACGCTTTGGGACTGTGTCAGCGAGCGAAACTTCGCTAATTTATGGAGGGAGCGAAGTCGTGGGGGAGATGAAATCAAATTTCTAACCTGTCTTTAAAGGTGGATAGACTAAATAGATGAACGGCCATATTGCCACCCTGATGGTTCATACCTCCCCGCTCGAACAAGCTGGGGTTGGCGATGCTGGCGGAATGAACGTCTATGTCGCAGAAAATGCAAAACGCATGGCAGCAATGGGCGTGAAAGTGGATATCTTTACGCGAAGAAATTCGCAGGATTTGCCAGATGTGGTGGAACTTGCTCAGGGCGTCAATGTACGACATTTAGATACAGGTCCGATCGATGGATTAACGAAAGAGGAACTTCCTGCACATATCGGTCAACTTTCGCAGGAATTTACAAACGCGCTCAATTCCACTCCAAGATATGACCTCGTACATTCTCATTATTGGATCTCTGGGATGGTGGGAATTCCTGCCAGCAAACGTTTTGGCATTCCGCTCGTGCACACCATGCATACGATGGCGAAAGTGAAGAATTTAAATCTAGCCGATGGTGAACTCGCTGAACCAGAACTTCGCGCCGAGGGAGAGAAATCCGTTGTTCAAGCTTCGAGCGCTCTTATTGCAAATACGGACTCGGAAGCTGCAAGCCTCGTCTCGCTTTATGGAGCGTGTCCAGATCTTGTACATGTCGTAACCCCAGGGGTAGATCTCTATACATTCACACCAGGAGTGGGGAAATTAGCAGCCCGCCTAGCATTGGGTATTCCGGCTGAAGCCACAGTGATTACTTTTGTGGGAAGAATTCAGCCACACAAAGGTCCAGAACTTCTCATTCGCGCAACCGCTGAAATGCTCTCGCACTCTCCACATCTTCGCCAGAAACTTATGGTTTATGTGATTGGTGGAGATTCCGGTACTGGGAGCACGGAAGTTTCTCGTCTAAAGGAATTAACAAAGTGGCTCAATCTCTCCGATGTAATTCGTTTTCGCGATCCCATTCCGAGAATGGAATTGCCAAACTGGTATCGCGCGGCGGATTTGGTATGCGTTCCGAGTTATAGCGAGTCATTTGGTCTTGTCGCTCTCGAGGCTCAAGCGTGTGGTACGCCTGTAGTGGCAACAGCAGTAGGTGGCCTTCGGACTGCAGTTGCTGATGGAATTTCGGGAGTGCTAGTTGATGGACATGATCCGCGCGCCTGGTCTTCCGTCTTGGCGCGTTTAATATCTGAGCCTGCGAGAAGAATTCTCCTTTCAATCGGTGCGATCGAGCATTCATCGCACTTTGGATGGGATGCAACTGCGAGGGGTACTTTAGATATTTACGACCGCGTTCTGTCGCTTTCTCAGCACCAAAAATCCTCCTCCAATCGCTGAACCATGACTTCACTTAATCCAAAGGCGATTATTGAAGAATTTCTCGATTCGCACGATCTCGAATATGAAAGAAAAGATTCAAATACTTTTTTTATAACTTTGCCCGGCGAGAAGAAGTTGCAAACCCATTGCGCGCTCCTCGTCGGAGATCACTCTTTAAGTATTACTGCCTTCGTAATACGTAAGCCTGATGAAAATTCTCTAGAAGTATTCGACTGGTGTCTTCGCAAGAATTCTGCAATGTATGGAGTTACTTTTGCCATGAATGAACTTGGTGATCTTTATTTGGTAGGACGTCTGCCACTAGGTGCGGTGACCGAAAGAGAGATTGATCGTTTGTTAGGTGCGGTGCTCCAATATTCTGATTCTGCATTTAATCCGCTTCTTGAACTAGGCTTCTCTTCAGCAATTCGAAGAGAGTGGGCTTGGAGGGTGAGTAGAGGAGAATCGCTAGCCAATCTTCAGGTATTTGAGCATTTGATCTAGAGAACTCCGCTTGGCAAGATGTACCCATGACTCACACGTTGATCCTCCTTCGCCACGGTGAAAGCGAATGGAATGCAAAGAATCTCTTTACGGGTTGGGTGGATGTTCGACTTTCCGAGAAGGGCGAACGTGAAGCTGCCCAAGCTGGTCGACTTCTTAAGGAGCACAGGCTCTTGCCTGACACCCTTCACACTTCACTGCTGCGTCGAGCTATACACACCGCGCAACTGGCGCTAGATGAATGCGAACGTCACTGGATTCCCGTGGCTCGATCATGGCGCTTGAATGAGAGACATTACGGAGCCCTGCAAGGCAAGGACAAGAGGGCAACGCTAGAGATGTACGGCGAAGAGCAATTTAAACTTTGGCGTCGTTCTTACGAGGTTCCGCCTCCACCGATCGACAGAGATGATCCATTTTCACAATACGATGACGTTCGATATGTCGGTCTTGGTGTCGAACTCCCCAAAACTGAATGCCTCAAGGATGTCGTAGCAAGAATGCTTCCATATTGGACGGAGTCAATCGTCCCTGATTTGCGTCGAGGTAAGACCGTTTTAGTGACCGCCCATGGAAATTCTCTCCGTGCACTCGTTAAGCATTTAGATGGTATTTCGGATGGAGACATTGCAGAATTTAATATTCCAACGGGAATTCCCTTACTCTATAAATTGAATGAGCACATGCTTCCCACAAAAATCGGTGGCGAGTATTTAGATCCGGCCGCAGCATCCGCTGCTATCGACGCGGTTGCTAATCAAGGCAAAGGCTAACTTAACTCGGAGGCGTATTCTCCAGTAACAAGAAAGTAAACTCGCCTTGCGACGGAAACTGCATGATCGGCACATCTTTCGTAATATCTTCCGAGAAGAGTCATGTCTATAGCAACTTCGATTCCATGAGACCACGAGTCATCCAGTAGGGTAAGAAATAATTTACGATGAAGTTTATCCATTTCATCGTCATCTTTTTCTAATTGCATCGCTTCTTCAAGATTATGTGACTCGATAACAGAAGTTGCCTTAGCAATAATTTGTTCCGCAACTTTTCCCATTTCACGAACAGTCTCTATTAACTCGATTGGGACAGCTTTAGCCGGATATCTCATCCTGGCCACTTTTGCTATGTGATTAATGAGGTCACCCATTCGCTCGAGATCAGCGCTCATGCGAAGCGAAGTAACAAGTGATCGTAAATCTCCAGCAACGGGCTGTTGACGGGCGAGTAAAGTTAAAGTCTTTGCATCCAATTCATGCTGAACATTGTCGATGTGTGCATCTTCAGATATAACTTGTTCCGCCAGTGGTAGGTCTGCCTCGAGCAGGGCCTTGGTCGCAAGCGCCATTGATCTGCCGACCATTAGGCCCATCTCAACGAGCATAAGGCGGATGGAATCTAAATCGTCATGAAAGGCGTCGCGCATTGCTAAAGAATATCTGCAAGTAACCCTTTTGCGGGGGTTGAAGGTGAATAGCGACTGAATACGGCGTAAAGATTTGGTGTAATGCGTACTTTTGCGCGCCACCGATGAGGGAAGAGGGGGATTAGTTCTCTACGATGTGAGGGTGTTACGAAATCGCCGGACCGTGGTTAACTCCGAATTGTCCAGACAGGTTCCTTCTGGAATTCTTGAACTTCTCAAAGTAATTGACGCTGAGTTTTTGGTGCTCGCCCCCGGAGAAATTGTCGTTGAATCGTCGGAACGAACTGAGGCCATGAGTTTAGTTCGAGAGGGGCGCTTAGTTTCTGATCCATTACTTCATTTGGTCAGAGCAACTCGTCGGTCAGGTGACTATCAAGAAGCGACGGTATCTCTCCCACGCGGTCCTATTGGTCAAGGTGCTCATGACTTGCTCGTGCGAGTGGCGCCGATTCAAAGCAAAGGGCTTGTGGTTGTTCTGATTTTTGACGACAGCGAATTTCGCAGGCTAGATGCAATTCGAAGAGATTTCATTGCCAACATTTCTCATGAACTAAAGACGCCGATTGGAGCTCTCTCTATATTGAGCGAAGCGGTTCTAGGCGCTAAAGATGACCCAGATTCAATTGTTCGTTTCGCCACTCGGATGCAGACAGAAGCCACTCGACTCTCTGATCTAGTCCAAGAAATAATCGACCTTTCACGTTTGCAAGACGATGACCCCTTAAAGCGTGCGAAGATAATTAAGATCTGGCCACTTATCGAAGAGGTCGTAGAAGGCTCTCGAATTGAGGCAGAATCTCGTGGGATTTCAATAGTCACATCAGAATATAGAGATCTTGAAATTCTTGGAGACCGACGTCAAATTGAAATGGCCATTCGAAATCTTATTGAAAACGCGATTCATTACAGCCCAGATGGGACTCGGATTGCGGTTTCAGGACAAGAGGTTGATGGTTTGGCGGAGATCATCGTTTCTGATCAAGGAATCGGTATACCTGAAAAAGATATCGAACGTATTTTTGAACGTTTCTACCGTGTTGATCCTGCACGCTCCCGTGCGACAGGAGGAACTGGACTTGGACTCTCGATAGTTAAGCACGTCGTAATTAACCACGGAGGGGACGTTTCAGTGTGGAGCGTGGAAGGTGCCGGTAGCACTTTCACCATTCGACTCCCTTTATATTTTTCCCAACTAGATAATGTATCCACGGAGGATTGATGACACGAATATTGGTCGTAGAAGATGAAGCATCTTTTTCTGATGCCCTTTCTTATTTGCTCGGTCGTGAGGGCTTCGAAGTGGGGCTTGCAGATACTGGGACAAAGGCAGTTGAAGAATTTGATCGAAACGGTGCCGATCTAGTCTTGCTCGATCTAATGCTTCCCGGACTTTCTGGTACCGAAGTATGTAGGCAATTGAGATCACGTTCTAGCGTGCCAATTATTATGCTCACGGCAAAAGATTCTGAGGTAGATAAAGTCGTTGGTCTGGAGTTGGGCGCCGATGATTATGTGACAAAGCCTTATTCTTCTCGTGAACTTGTAGCTCGGATACACGCTGTTTTGCGACGCAATAACGAAGGTTCTTACTCGGGAGAAGACGGACACGTTCTTTCAGCGGGGCCAGTTCGGATGGACACAGAACGACATTTGGTGAGCGTAAATAATGAGACAGTAAATTTTCCACTTAAGGAATTTGAATTGCTGGAATTCTTGATGCGCAATTCCGGTCGCGTTTTAACACGCATGCAGCTCATTGATCGAGTGTGGGGAAGCGATTATGTTGGAGATACCAAAACTCTGGATGTTCACATAAAACGTTTACGCGCCAAGATTGAAAAGGATTCCGCTGTTCCAGTTTTAATTCAGACGGTGCGAGGACTTGGCTATAAGATGGAAGCCTAGGCTCCGACGTTGGCGTAAATGCCACTGCGCTCGCGGACAATCGCATCCAGTGTGAGATTGCCAGCATTTGCAAAAAACATTTGCAATTTGACTCGTGTTCCCGGGATTGCATTAAGAATGGGAATTACTGCTCGAGCGTTTGAGGTCGCTCCTTCAAAAATTATGGGATGCCCTTGGGAAACGGGGAGGCTCTTCGACGATAGAGTCGCGACCGCATTGTTAGCAGCTAAGGCCAATAACGCATCTTCTTTAGCCCCCTCATTAGCAATGGTTCCAACTACGACGCCAGAACCATCGGGTTGAGCAACAATAAGAAAGCTGCGAACTTTGATCTGATTGCCCATCGCTGTAATCGTCCCGTCAACCCCATCGGTAACTTGGTTAACCATTCTGGTTGCTGCTTGATTGCCAGATCCGCAAGCACTCAAAGAAAGGGTGAGCCCAACGCAGAGGATTCCTATTGCGACATTGCGAATCTTTGACAAGTTCATCATTCTCTCCTCATATCGATACATGCTTAACAGGTTGAGCGATGGGCTCTCACGTGGGACGCCTTAAGTGGCGTCATTCTCTCACGCCGTGAGTTTGCACAAAGCACCGAAGGGATCAGGATAAATAGGTGGCGTAAGCGATTTTTAGCGCATTTCATTGATTTTTTGGCCGTTTTGATGGGGGTGACTGGTGTCACCAATCGCTGGTATTCTTAGCCTCTAACGAAGGGCTTTACATGTCATTTCAAGTAGGCGAAACCGTTGTATATCCGCATCATGGGGCAGCACTTATCGAGGCTATTGAAACCCGAGTCATCAAAGGTGAAGAGAAAACTTATCTAGTTTTGAAGGTTGCCCAAGGTGACTTAACCGTTCGCGTCCCATCTGAAAACATTGATTTGGTCGGCGTACGTGACGTTGTGGATAGCGCGGGACTAGATCGAGTATTTGGCGTTTTGCGTCAGCCATACACGGAAGAACCAACAAACTGGTCGCGTCGCTATAAGGCAAACCTGGAAAAATTAGCTTCCGGAGATGTTATAAAAGTGGCAGAAGTTGTACGTGATCTTTATCGTCGTGATCTCGATCGTGGCCTATCAGCTGGCGAAAAGCGGATGCTGGCAAAAGCTAAGCAAATCCTGATCTCCGAACTCGCTTTGGCTGAACGCACGGATGAAGAAAAAGCCGCTGTCATTCTTGACGAGGTTCTTGCTTCCTAGCCAGCTGCAGTACTGAAAGGCTGGCATTTATGGATCTCCCACATTTTCGAACAGGTATAGGTGTTGATGCCCATGCCTACGCAATCAGTCGAGACAGTGAAATGTGGCTTGCTGGCCTGCTTTGGCCAGGTGAGATCGGGGTAGAGGCGCACTCTGATGGAGATGTTGTTGCTCATGCGATCTGTGATGCGCTCTTTTCCGCCGCTGGCTTAGGAGATCTCGGAACCAATTTTGGCGTTGATCGACCAGAGTATGCCCGAGCATCTGGAGCAAAACTTCTTCAAGAAACTTTAACGCTGGTTCATAACGCCGGATTCGATATCTCCAATGTGGCTGTGCAGGTGATTGGTAATCGCCCAAAGTTAGGCGCTCGGCGCGGTGAAGCGATAGCAGTTTTATCGCAAGCGCTTGGGGGAGCAGATGTTTCGCTGACCGCAACGACCACCGATGGATTAGGTTTCACGGGCGAAGGTCAAGGAATCGCAGCCATTGCCTCGGCCCTTATTTTTACGCATTTCTAGGCTCAAAGTGGTCGCAGAGTAGACTCCTCCAATGAGTTCTCTCTCGCTGTACAACACTATGAGCCGCGAGAGCGCTCCTTTTACACCGATCAAGGCGGGCGAGGTTTCCATTTATTTATGCGGCGCTACCGTGCAGAGTTCTCCCCATATCGGTCACATACGGAGTGGATTGAATTTCGATATTTTGCGCCGGTGGCTCACCAAGAGTGGCTACAAGGTTACCTTCATTAGAAATGTAACTGATATCGATGACAAAATTCTGCACAAGGCCGCGGCAGAAGGGATGCCCTGGTGGGCCCTAGCCGGAAAATATGAGAGAGAGTTTTCTGCTGCTTATTCGGCGGTGAATGTTCTGCCACCTACATACGAACCCCGAGCGACCGGGCATATCACGCAGATGATTGAATTGATGGAGCGATTGATAGAAAAAGATTTCGCCTACGCACCTGGTAATGGAGATGTTTATTTCGAAGTATCGAAGTTGGATACTTATTTGGCTCTCTCTCATCAAAAAGTTGAGGATTTGCAATCCACTACCGAGGACGAAAGAAATGAAATTTTCAAACGAAAACCAGAAGATTTCGCGCTCTGGAAATCGGCTAAACCGGGAGAGCCCTCATGGCCGACTCCTTGGGGAGCAGGGAGGCCAGGATGGCACTTGGAATGCTCTGCGATGATTCACGCTTACCTAGGTGAATCTTTTGATATCCATGGGGGTGGACTGGACCTAATATTTCCACACCACGAGAACGAGATTGCACAATCTCACGGTGCAGGTTGGTCTTTTGCCAACATTTGGATGCATAACGCCTGGGTCACTGCCTCTGGCGAAAAGATGAGCAAATCCCTCGGCAATTCGTTGCTGGTTACAAATCTTTTGGAAAAAGTTCGCGGAATTGAGTTACGGTGGTATTTGGGCAGTGCTCATTATCGGTCGATGATGGAGTTTTCAGAAGAGGCGCTGCAAGATTCCGCAGTCGCTTTTCGAAGAATTGAAAGTTTTTTGCATCGCTCGGTTGAAATTGTTGGAACTATCCCGACGCCTGTCATATCGAACCAATTCACTGACGCCATGAATGATGACCTAGCGGTTCCGCTGGTCTTGGCTCAAATTGCAGAGCATTTGCGGCTGGGCAATACTGCCATCACAGCCAAAGACACCGCTGCAATATCTAAAAGTGCCAACCACATTCGTGGTGCATTGGAAGTACTTGGGTGTGATCCATTTGATTCTGCCTTTCTCTCGACCGGTGAAAATTTCTCACCCACACTCGATGGTGTTATTGCGCTCGCTCTTGCTCAGCGCGCCGCAGCTCGTGAAAGAAAAGATTTTGCTGCCTCAGATGTGATTCGAGATGGTCTGGCAGGCCTTGGAGTTTCAATTGAAGATACGCCCCATGGACCACGTTGGTCGGTAACACCTAAGGAAAAGCGGTAGTCAGATGGCTGGTAATTCAACGCGTCGCGGAGCAATTCGAGGATCTAAGAAAGGCGCTACCACGGGTAGCGGCGGGAATAACAAGGGTCGCTTAGAGGGGAAAGGGCCTACTCCCAAAGCTGAAGATCGTCCTTATCATTCCGCCGCTAAGCGAAGGATCGCCTCGACGAAAGCGACTTCAACGAAGGCTCCACGTGCGAAAAGCGTGCGGCCCAAAGGTGGTGGCGAACTCGTGGCTGGTCGAAATGCTGTTGTCGAAGCTCTGCGTGCCGGAGTACCAGCCACCGAATTGATCGTAGCTAGAAGTATTGACGTCGACGACCGCATTACGGAGTCTTTGCAATTGGCTCTTACTGCACACCTTCCCATTCGTGAGACACATCGAGCCGAAGTGGAGGGTCTGTCTGGAAGCAGTCAAGGAATTCTGTTGGCTATAAAGCCTTATCAATACTCCAGTTTTGAAGAGATTGTATTGCGTGCAAAAAAGCCCGCGCTCATCGTCGCACTTGATGGAGTGACTGACCCTCGAAACCTTGGCGCCGTTGTTAGGAGTGCCGCTGCTTTTGGAGCGGACGGTGTGGTGATGACAGAACGTCGCGCTGCTGCGATGACTGCGTCTGCTTGGAAGAGTTCCGCTGGTGCCGCATCGCGGATGCAGATCGCACAGGTGAGTAATTTGGCACGTGCAATCGATGAGGCAAAGAAAAGTGGATGTTTCGTTGTCGGTCTAGATGGCGAGTCTGATCAAGGGTTGAGCGAAATGAAACTTGCGAATGAGCCGCTAATGATCGTTGTAGGTAGCGAAGGCAAAGGGCTATCGCGACTAGTCAAAGAGAAATGTGATCTTGTTGTCTCTATTCCCATGAGAGCGGCGACGGAATCCCTCAATGCAAGTGTTGCTACTTCTATCGCGCTCTTCTGGGTTGACGAGCAACGCCGTAAGTAATGGAATTCACTCGCCTCATTACCTGTGGAGATTCTTTCACCGAAGGCATGACCGATGAAATGGTCAACGGTAATTATCGTGGGTGGGCCGATCGAGTGGCTGATGTGATGGCGCGAGAAGTGCCAAATTTTACGTACGCTAATTTTGCAATTCGCGGAAAACTAGTTCACCAAGTTGTAGAGGAGCAGTTGCTTCAAGCCCTGCCATTTGTAACGGGAGCCGACACGCTCTTTGTATTTCACGCCGGTGCAAATGATGTTTTGCGTCCAAAATACAAATCTCACGAAGTTCTTGCATCTTATTCTGAAGGTGTTAGGAAGGTTGCCGCTTCTGGAGCAACAGTTCTTCTCTTTACCGTTCTTGAAAAGACCGCAAATAAAGGCAAAGCCGGTCAAATTTGGGCAACACGATTTGAAGAGTTCAATGAGAATGTTCGGTCTATTGCACAAGAAGTTGGAGCAATGGTCGCCGATGCGAATGAAGATGGATTCCTTAGCGATCGACGCTTCCTCGCCAAAGATCGTTTACATCTCAATGCGATTGGCCACGACAGAGTTGCTCAAGGGGTCCTTGAGAAAATTGGTCTCCCGTTTTCCTCCTCATGGCGTGAACCTTTGCCCCCAGCGCCGAAGTCATCGTGGTTCGTGCAAAGTTACGAATATGTAGTCTGGTTTAGTACTTTTTTCCTTCCGTGGATTTTCCGTCGAGTGCTCGGAAAATCATCAGGAGATGGGCGATCAGCAAAATACGCCCACCCAATACCTTGGCCGATAGGCGCACCAACCAACTGACCGCTGTGAGATCGACTAGATAGTCGTAACCTGCCACTGCCAGGTATGAAGGCCGGTCGGAATCAGATATTTTGCGATGGTATCTGGACCACAGGATGCAGTTCCGAGCCCTCGATGTGCGGCGTCTATCTGCACTACAACTGTGCCAGAGGGTACGACATCCACATCGTGCGTGGCATCTGCCAAGACTGAGGCAAGATTGTTTGTTACTGAAACCTGTCGAGGAGTGTCACAATCAAAACGAACTCCTGTACCTGAGGAATCAGTCACTTCGAACCAACGAACTCCATAGTGTCCGCCATTCTCCTGTGGTCGCACGTATGGAACATATTGATCCGCCACAGAACTAGACCAACGATGGATTTTCCCAATTCTTCTATCTGGATAAGTTTCGTGTGCGCCAGTTCCAAACCAGAGAAGGGAATCGAGATCTTCTGACAATTGGAAAGTCGTACCAACTCGACCTAGGTCGTTAAGTTCTTTCGGAATTGTGACACTCTCTTTTACCGAAAATCCATCGACATTTTGGACGACGATCTGCATATGCTTAATATTTGTCCCAGTAGCCGTCTGCCAGATGTTTGAAATCTTTACCTGGTGAGCACTTCGAGTAATGACACAATCGCTACGGGTGAGTTCGTTAACTCCCCATCGGGACCACTTCGTTGCAATATGGCCGATTCGATCATTGTCAGTAGGCGCTCGCCACAATGAAAGTTCTGGAGCAGACCGCATATAAGGAAGATGAATCAATCCCGAGTCATCAACAATCGTCACGAGGTCGGTGGCTTTGCCTTTGGGGAGCGCCGTCGGCACCGCAAGTGCCCGTGATGGAAGTGAGAACTGATTCCAGCCGACCTCACTGGCGGAAGAAGCCCATGGAGTGCTTGACTTACGACTGAAGGTAAAGGTGATAAATCTTTCGCCTCGACCATCGCTTTTTGCAAGGTGTGGCGACTTAATAACGACCTTTGTGCTTCTGCGCGGCGCTACTTTTGGAAAATTGAGCTTTCCCGTTTGAGATACGAGACCGTCACGGCTAATTGACCAACTTATTTCATAATCCGATAAGTCCGCAAAGAATTGCTTGTTGAAGATCTCGAATTCACCGGTTTTTGCAGATTTGGTCGTGATCAGAATTGGCGATGCAATTTCTTTAAATTCTCGCATGGCAGGCTTGGGTGTTCGATCTGGGAAAACCATTCCGTCGCAACAGAAATTTCCATCGTGCTTCTTCTCACCGTAGTCACCGCCGTATGCAGCGCGGTGCTGGCCGTTGGGGAGCGTCTGATCAGGACCGTGATCCCAAAACTCCCAAATAAATCCTCCCTGAAGCCCATCGAGAGCGTGAATCGCCTCCCAATAGTCAGCCAAAGTTCCATTGCTATTCCCCATTGCATGGGAGTACTCGCACATAATCAGAGGACGATCTTGCTTTCCAGATTTCGCATAGCTCACTATTGCTGCGATTGTCGGATACATCGGATTAACAATGTCGGTAAGCCAATGTCCACCTCTCCAATCTCCCCTGATAGCACCTTCATAGTGGAGGGGTCGAGTAGGATCGAAAGCGCGCGCGTATGCGGCTGCCGCTTGATGATTAAGACCAGCCCCAGATTCGTTTCCTAACGACCAAAGTATTACAGAGGGATGATGAATATCCCTTTGAATCATCCGTCCAACTCTTTCGACGAATGCGCCTAAATAACGTGGATCGTTGCAGATAGAGTCATAAAAGGCGTGAGATTCAATATTGGCTTCATCGACAACATAGAAACCGAGCTCGTCACAGAGATCCAAAAATGCCGCATCATTTGGGTAGTGTGAAGTTCGGACGGCGTTGAAATTCCAACGTTTCATCTCCAAAAGGTCTTGTCTCATGTCTTCACGTGAAATAACTCGCCCCGTTAGGCGGTTGAAATCGTGACGATTGATTCCGTAAATAATTATGGGTTGACCGTTTACGAGAAGGTTTTTTCCGACAACGCGTACATCTTTGAAGCCAATTCTTTGATGTGTCACCTCAATAACTACCCCGGTGGTATCAACTAATTCCAAGGTCAAGGTATACAGGGTCGGCAATTCAGCCGACCACGCGGAAATTTTTGGTATCTCTGTTTCAAGCAAGATCTTTCCTGGGGTGGGCGGCTCAAGTTCGTGAAGGACTTTCAGGGTTTTAGCAGGGATTTTGCCATCCCAAAACTCACCATGAAAGAAATCTCTTCCAGCAAGTCTCTGTTCCTCGGTCATCTCTGTCCAATTCGGACGAATATGTGATTCCAGAGTCGCAGAAAGTTGTGTGCTCTTTACCTTTGGAAGCTCCAAAATGCTCGCTCGAAGTGTGTAGCCTGCGATTTGTTTATTATGTAGAGAAGAAATATGTGCTTCAATCTTTATGGTTCCAGTGGTGAAATCATCTTTCAAACCAGTGGTTGTATAAAGTCTTTCGATAAAAACTTCGTTAGTCACGAATAGTTTGACCGAACGAGTAATCCCTCCATGCCACCATTGATCTTGGTCTTCGATGTAAGTCGCATCTGACCACTTAATAACTTTAATTCGGATTGTGTTTCGTCCTGCTCGCACAAAGGTCGTTACATCAAATTCAGCAGCAAGTCGGGAATCTTTTGACATACCTACTTCTTCGCCATTAATGGTTACGAAAGCAACCGATTCCCATCCACCCAAATGCAACACCACGCGACGTCGATCCCAGCCAGATGGAAGATCAAATTCTCGCTCGTAAATCCCCGTCGGATTCATTTCGGGAACCGCGGGTGGTAACTCATCAAAGGGCATTTGAACGTTGGTATATATCGGGGGATCAAAGAAGACGGAACTTTCAGGTTGCATCGTCCATAGTCCCGGGACCGGGATCTCTGACCACCGCTTAGAAATTGGGTCAAGTGGACTGCGAAGGAGTTGAAAGCGCCAGACACCATCGAGGGAGACCTTCTCAAGATGCTCAATATTGAGCATCGGGAGACGATTAATCGACGACGTCTCAGGGCTAATCCAATAATTCTTAAGCACGCGGGCTCCCTTGGCGATGGGCGGTAAATGTGAGACACCAGTTTGCCACCCATATGGACGCTTGGGAATTCCTTTCAAAGAGCGAAAAAAACGAAGGTTTGTCTGTTGTATACCTCCCAGTTATGGCCTATTCATCTCTTTCAGGGAGAATGATCTAATGGTTCACCGCGGAAATTTCACTGATCGAGAGCTAAGTTGGCTCTCTTTCAATCAGCGTGTCCTCGAATTGGCCGAAGATAAAGAGATTCCCCTCCTTGAAAGAGTGAGATTTCTTGCCATATTCGCTTCAAATCTTGATGAATTTTTTATGGTGAGAGTCGCGACCTTGAAGAGCAAAATTGATAGCAAGAATTTTTCAGCAAACTCCGCGGGGTACACGCCAAAGCCGCTCATGCACGAAATCAATCATTTAACCCGTGCCTTGATGGCGCGGCAGTCTGCGCTTTTTCACGACACAATATTGCCTGAATTGAAAGTGCATGGAGTAGAAATTGTTTCGTGGAATGATTTGGAAGAGACTGAGAAGTCTTACCTAACCACTCTCTTTAATCAGCGCATTTTTCCAGTCTTGACACCTTTAGCGGTGGATCCTTCGCATCCATTTCCTTACATATCTGGGCTTTCGTTGAACTTGGCGGTAATTGTGAGGAACGCCTCGACTAAGGAAGAGTTTTTTGCGCGTGTAAAAGTTCCTCCTATTCTGTCTCGCTTCATTCCTACGCGAACTAATGGCTCGCATCGATTTGTCCCACTTGAAGCCGTTATTGCTGAACATCTCGAATCCCTTTTCCCGGGCATGGAAATTCATGACCACTACACTTTTAGAGTCACACGTAACCAGGATTTAGAACTTGACGAAGAAGATTCAGAAGATCTTTTAAGTTCGCTGGAACAAGAATTGTTACGCCGTCGTTTTGGTCCACCGGTTCGCCTTGAAATTGAAGAGGGAATTAATCCTGAATTGCTGGAAAGGCTCACACAGGAATTGGGCATTGACGCCGACAATGTTATTTCCTGCAAAATGCCCTTGGATCTCACCGACCTTACACGTCTAGCAAATCTTGAATTGCCCGAAATTAAGTTCCCACCATTTCGCTCGCGAATTGCCTCTGGCTTGGTCGGTGTTGACTTGGGGGAACCGGATAGTTTTTTTCAAAAAATTAGAGAGGGAGAGATACTTCTTCATCATCCTTATGACTCTTTTACTTCTTCTGTTGTGCACTTCTTGGAGAATGCCTCTCGCGATCCCTCTGTATTGGCAATAAAACAGACCTTATATCGTACCTCCGGAGACTCCCCGATAGTGGAGTCGCTCATCGAGGCAGCCGAGGCAGGAAAACAAGTTCTCGCTGTCATCGAGATTCGTGCTCGGTTTGATGAGCAAGCAAATGTGCGTTGGGCGAGAAAGCTTGAAGCTGCCGGGGTTCACGTCGTTTATGGTCTTATGGGGCTGAAAACGCATGCCAAACTCTCACTTGTTATTCGAGATGAGACTGACGGCCTACGACGCTACTGCCATATTGGCACTGGAAATTACAATCCAAAAACCGCGAGAAGTTACGAAGATCTGGGGATGCTCTCCTGCGAGCCCGAGCTGACTGATGATTTAATGAAACTCTTTAATCAACTTTCAGGTTTTGCCCCGCAGTCAACGTATTCGCGTTTACTCGTCGCGCCTCGCACTTTACGTCCAGCATTGCATGAAAAAATTCACCGAGAAATTGAAAACGCGAAGGCAGGACTTCCTGCTGGAATTCAATTCAAACTTAATTCCCTACTTGATGAAGAATTTGTCGAGCACCTTTACAAAGCTTCGCGACACGGAGTCAAAATTGATCTTTTAGTAAGAGGTATATGTTCGGTCCAACCAGGCTTGCCTGAAGAATCGGAAAATATAGTTGTTCGATCTGTTTTAGGTAGATTTCTGGAGCATTCTCGTATCTTGCATTTTGTAAATGCGGGCGAGGACGAATACTGGGTTGGAAGCGCGGACCTGATGCATCGAAATCTAGATCGACGTGTTGAAAGCATGGTGAGAATTGATCGAGCCGAACATAAGAAATACTTACAGGAGTTACTGGATCTAGGACTTTCAGATGGATCAATCAGTTGGCACTTGAAAGGAAATACTTGGCAGAGAGTAAGCAAAGGATCCGACGGGAAATCTCTGATAGATGTTCAAGAGTTTCTCATTCAAAAATCAGAGAAGGCGAGATAGTCCGTGGACGAATTTTTTGAGAGTATTGCGGCTGCCGGGGCGGTTCTTTGGC
Organism: Actinomycetes bacterium; assembly: GCA_025363635.1. Taxonomy (GTDB): domain Bacteria; phylum Actinomycetota; class Actinomycetes; order Nanopelagicales; family Nanopelagicaceae; genus QYPT01. The sequence goes on along the minus strand of JANYDL010000019.1, from coordinate 50,137 downwards.
GCCGTGATGCTGAAGGCGATTTGAATGTTGCGATAGTCCACCGCCCACGTTACGACGACTGGTCTCTGCCCAAAGGAAAGGTGGAAGAGGGCGAGTCATTGATCGCGTGCGCGTTTCGAGAGGTTTTAGAAGAAACCGGTGTGACGCCAATTTTTGGACCTGAACTTGGTCAGACGGTTTACGACGTCGAAGGGGTGCCAAAAGTGGTGCGATATTGGGCCGCGATGGCAAGCAATGTTCCCTATGGAAAGCCGAACCCTCAAGAGGTGGATGCAGTGGAGTGGCTAACGCCGCCGGCCGCGCGCAAGAAACTCACCCTCAAGGATGACAAATCAATATTAGATTTCTTTCTCGATTTTGGTCCGGATACGACACCACTTGTGCTGCTCCGGCACGCAAAGGCGGTTAAAAGAACGGAATGGGATGGCGATGATGGTGATCGCCCACTTGATGTTTATGGTCAAACGCAAGCTAAACGACTCCTGCCAACCTTCTTACCTTTTGCGATTTCAGAAATTCATAGCTCTGATGCAATTCGTTGTATGGAGACGATTGAACCAATGGCTAGAGCGCTAGACCTCAAAACAGTTGTGGCTGCCGACCTCAGCGAATATCGTCATGAAAGCCATAAAGAGGCGGCGGTGGATTATGCGCAGGCGTTAATGGAAAGTGGCAATTCGACGATTATCTGCAGTCACAATCCAATTCTTCCAAAATTATTAAAGAAACTTATTGGAAAGAAGAATTTTAAAGATTTAGATCGCAAACTTGAGCCGGGAGAGGCGTGGGTTCTACATCATCGTGATGGGGAAATAGTGGCAATCGATTGGATCCCAGATCCACTTGCCTGATTAGCGCTCCATCCAATCAAGCCACCGAAGAATTACACCTTCGCGCAGCGCCCATGGGCAAATTTCTAACTCTGAAATATTGAGAAGATTCATCGTCGTACGAGCAACTATTGCGCCAGCAACTATTTGTTGTGCGCGCGTATTTGATACACCTGGCAAATCGGCACGTTGGGCTCGGTTCATATCGCTTAACCGTGGGACAACACCTAAGATTGAGGAGAACTCTAGAAATTTTGGAGAGTCTCCGTACCATTGGCTCGCAATTCGTGCCAAAGTTCTAAATGTCTTACTCGTTGCCACAAAATGATTTGCATCGTGCTGGCTCAAAGTTGGAGGCAAATTCTTTTTTAACGTATCCGTTACGTAATTTTCTAAACTCTTGATGCTTTTGCTCGTAAAAGGATCGTTAGCAAGAAATTCCCTCGTCAATCTACCAGCTCCTAAAGGTAGCGATATGGCCTGAGTCGGACTCTCATCAACACCCATCGCCAATTCAAGAGATCCTCCTCCGATATCTAATACGAGAATTTCTCCGGCAGACCACCCCAACCAACGTCTCACCGCTAGAAATGTGATGCGGGCTTCCTCATCACCCGTGAGAATTTGTAAATCTATTTCAAAACGTTTGTTTATGAGGTCAATGATGAAAGCACCGTTGCGAGCTTCTCTTAGGGCAGATGTAGCGAATGCGAGAATTTCCTGAGTGTTGAACTCCCGTGCGTGCACGACCGCATCTTCAATTGACTTAATGAGGAGGTCAACTCCTACTTGCGAGATTGAGCCGTCTACTTGCAGGAATTCCGTGAGCCTGAGTTCAACTTTTAGATTAGTTGTGGGGGTTGGTCGAGCTCCTTGATGTGCATCCATTACTTGTAAGTGAATGGTGTTCGACCCAACATCAAGTACTCCCAGTCTCATGTGAGAAACCTACACGCGTACGGGTCGAGAAATGCTTTGATAGAATCGTTTTATGGGTGATCATGTATCAAGACGAAACGTTCTCAGAATTGGCGCCGGAGCAGCAGTAGCTGGTCTGACTGGAATTCTTCTACCAGAAAGCGCCTCCGCTATAAAAGTGGGGCCGGATATTTTGCACGGCTCTCGCTCTCGAGCCGAAGTTGCGATTACTTTTCACGGACAAGGAGACTTGGCGATCGCTAGAAAAATACTGGCTATCAGTAAAAAGTACAACGCGCCTATTTCTGTAATGGCGGTTGGAACGTGGTTGAACGCGAATCCGACGATAGGACACGAAATTCTGGATTCAGGAAACGATTTAGGTAATCACACCTATAGTCATAAGACGATGACGCTGCTGTCTCTAAAAGCTGCCACCGCTGAAGTGGCTAAAGGAAAGACTGCTCTCGTCAAATCTGTAGGTACCGCGAGTAAATGGTTTCGCCCCTCGGGTACATTGAAATCAAATGCAATTATCCGTGCTGCTGCCGGAGCATCGGGCTATGCAAATTGTCTCGTGTACGATGTCGATAGTTTTGACTATCAAAATCCTTCTGCAAAAACAATCATTAATACTTGTATGAAAACTGTACAAAATGGAAGCATTATTGGAATGCACTTTGGACATGCCCATACTGTCAGCGCACTTCCACTTCTCATCCAGACTTTACAAGCAAAAGGATTCACACCTGTGACAGTCACTCAGTTGCTACGCTGATAGCTGTCTAAATTTCAACTATTTCAATTGCCCTGTCATAATAAGCAGGTATAAAACGCCTCCCTAGCTCAGTGGTAGAGCATCCGCCTTGTAAGCGGAAGGTCGTCAGTTCAATCCTGACGGGGGGCTCCAGTTTTCACTTACGCTCGAAACACTTCTACGCGTGCAGCCCGTAAGAGTGCAGAATCGTCTCGACCGCCAATCGACCTGAATTTCCGATCGCCGTGCCTTTAATTTTGCCGATAGATTCTTTGATGGCGACTATTACGAAGTTGAGTTTTTAGGAGTCTCTTCCTTTTAAAACCCCTTCAGTCTCTTTAAGAGACGGAAATTCTGCGAGGTGAGGCGTAAACCCAATTCCGAAAGGGGCTCTCGTCTAGTTCGGGGTCATGAACCGAAGTAGCGGACAAAGAGCCAAATAGAGGCGCCAAAGCCGACAATGACCACAAGTGTTTTGTAGAAAATTGGAGACATTCGGGAGGCCCACTTTCCTCCTAGCGTCCCTCCGAAGCTTGAACCGATTAAGAGCGCAAGAGCGAGGGACCAATAGATGCGTCCGCTAAAAATATAAATCACGTTGGATGCCAAACTCGTAACGCCCACGATCATATTTTTTGCTGCGTTTAATGCGGGGGCGTCTTCTTCCCGATTTCTTGCAAGTGTGGCGACGACCATGACGCCTTGACCTGGACCGAAGTATCCGCAGTAAAGGCCACTCGCTCCGATACCTATGCGCTCTGCAACTTTATTCTGGTGCGGATGTCGAGGTTTCTTAGGTAGCAGCATCATCGTCGTGGCGCCAAAGAGAAGGAATGGAACAATCTTCTCAAAAGTTTTAGGGGGCATTGTAAGCAGTAAAAAGGCTCCAATGATTGCGAACACAACAGAGAGAAGGATATGGGTTTTAAAAGTATAAAATAATTTCCGAAAGGTGTGAGGACCAGAGCGAATTGCGAAGAAATTTGCACTCGATACCCCCAGCGCGTTTGTTACCGCCGCATTGACGGGCGGAACTCCCAGGGCTAACAAGATGGGATAGGAGATAATCGAGGCCCCGCCGGCCATTCCGTTAATCGTTCCCACCAAGAGCCCAGCGAGTAAGGCAATCGAAAAATTGATCACTTAACTCCTTCCAGTGCAAGGAGAGAGTACCTTTTCTATTAGACTTCAGCCCTCGTTAGTCTGGATATGCAGCCCCTGAAGAAAGGCACAAATATGGCCAATAAAGAGCAGAAGAGCAACGCTAATACAAAGAAAGAAGCAAAACTTTCTTTGAAAGAGAAGCGGGCAAAGAAGCAGGAAAAGAAAGAGAAGAATAAGTAGTTATTTAATCGGATTCGTTTTCAGAGTCTTGGGAATCTTCTCCTGATTGGGTATTTGTAACTGGCGGTAAGACAACGCCTCCAATTTCGGTGCCATGGGTTGGTAAAGAAGTATGAGACGGTCTTTGATTAGGTGTTGGAGATGGATCTGCGGTGACGCTTGGGTGATCGGATTGCCCATCCTGTGAATCTGTTTGAGTTGCATTTTGATCGTTCTCATCTGAACTTGGAGTCGGACTTTGTTGAGTTTGTGGATTTATTGAAGGTCTATTGGGAGCAGAACTATTCGGTGATGTTGGCACGGAACTCTTCTTCTCAATTCCACTTGGAGCTGAAGGTTTGTCACTATTTCCCGTAAGAGTATTCCCCACAGTTCCTATGACATTCGCAACAATTTCGCCACTTTTTTTCGCTGCATCAACAATAACGGCGGGACCACGTCCGGTCACACCCGCCGCAGCAAAAGAGGCAGATGCCAGAACGGCCGTAACTATGAGAGATGTAATCGCAGATCGATGCGTGCGAGGTCGATGTAAAGTTATCGATTCAATAGGTTGCTCAACCGCTGAAGGAAGAACCGGAGGCATCGCTACAGGTGAAAGCTCGGATACATGCGAAAGCAATTTCAAAGAACTATGTAATTGCGTGAATCCAGAAGGGGAGTTGGTTTTCAACTGCGCGATCAATTCTTCGCTCTGCTCCATAGAGAAGTCTTCAAAGTTGCTCATTTAGCATCACCAGCTTGAAGCATTTCATTGAGTTGCTTTAACCCTCTGTGAGTCATGACGCGAACATTGCTCGGGGTCTTTCCAGTAATTTCGGCAACGTCGTTGACATCGAGGTCGGCCACAATTCGAAGCAAAATAATTTCCGCGTATTCCTGTGGGAGCCTTCTAATTACATCCATGATTTCCACGACTGAAGAATTCTCACCGACCCAATCTTCCTCGCTAAGTTCAACTGCAATTCCTGCGCGAGATTTCTTGCGTGCCAGATCAATGGCGCAGTTTCGAGCAATCGTGTAAATCCAACCTTTAAAAGCTGAGGCGTCGCCGTGGAAAGTCTTGATGGAGTGAGCAATTTTGATCCACGCTTCAGAACAAAGGTCTTCAGGCTCATTTGTAAAAGTTGCCAAGTATCTGACCATGCGAGGTTGATGGTGTCGCCAGAGGATGGTGAATGCTGTATCGCTACCACGGACCGCCTCCTCTACTAATAGGTCGTAATTGGGCTCGTTCGACTGAGCTGAAGTGGTAGTTCCACTTAGCCCAGGGGAAGAATTCTCTGTTGCGTGCATCAACTCCCAATGAAAGTGCTAGTCCAGCGCTTCTAGCAATAGTTCTCTAAGTGAGTTTAGTCGTCATCATGAGAGGAATTACTCGTCTCATGATTCCCGTTCCCATGCTCTCCGTTCCCATGATGATCAGTCTCCACACCGCCATCATCTGAATTCATATCAGTATGGGTGGTGGCGGTGGAGGTATCAAAGTGGACTAAAGGAACAACTGTCGAGGTATCTAATCTGACAATGCCGCTGGCAGCGCTCAAAGTTATAGGGGTGGATGGAGCAAGCACCTTTCCGTTGGCATGATGCTTGCTCCGCGCTTCCTTAGACTTCCCCTCCGCCATCGCAAAGGTTGAACTGGATAGGGCCAGGCAACCGGTGAGAATGAGAGCGAGATGTTTTTTATTCACGGAAATCTCCTTCAAGATAGGGAAGTTCTATCTAGTAAAACGATGTTGGCGCTCCATTCGTTACAGCCAAACTTGGATTTATTCTCTCGATAGACTTGCCGCATGTCAGAACACCTTGCTTTCCCGCGGGACTCCTTTTCCGACATTTTGGAGGCAAATCAAACTTTTGCAAGGAATTTTCAAGGTAGTGAGCTCACCGGTGTGGCTGTCCAGCGTTTAGCGATCGTGACTTGTATGGATTCGAGAATTAGCCCTCTGGCTGTGGTCGGAATGAAATCAGGGGATGCAAAGATTCTTCGAAATGCCGGAGCGAGGGTCACCGAAGACGTGCTGAGGACGCTAGTTTTGGCGACCTATTTACTGGGGGTCGAGCGGATTCTAGTAATGCCCCACACCGATTGCAGAATGGCGCAGAGCGAGGAGTCCGTCATTCATCAGACCATTCTTGATCAATATGGCGTTGACACCCGAAGTTTAGAATTTCGCACCGTCGCAGATCAGACTGCGGCGCTCGCAATAGATGTCATACGTTTGCGGTCTTATCCGTTACTTCGAAAAGGCGTTGTTATCGCTGCGGCGATTTATAATGTTGCGACGGGTGTATTAGAAACCCAAGACATCTAGCCTTATGAAATTGCGTTTAATAATTTTTTTTGCGCATGGCCTAGGCTGGCTATCGCGAATTACACGTCGAGGTTCTGGCGTGATGTTAACTGGCCGGATGATTCTTAAACTTCAACCAAATGCAGCAAAAATTCTTTCTCGTAAACGGCGCGTAGTTTTGGTTTCTGGTACAAACGGCAAAACGACTAGTACTGCTTTGATAGACGCAGCGATAAAGACATCCCATCAAACGGTTACGAACTTCACGGGCGCTAATCTTTTTGCTGGAATTGCAACGGCTTTAAGTCAGAATAACTCTGCAACCGTTGCGGTCCTTGAGGTCGATGAAATGGTGATCCCATGGGCGATAAAGCAAACTTCTCCCGAACTTGTAGTGCTTTTGAATTTGGGACGAGACCAACTTGATCGCCTTTCCGAAGTGAGAGTTGTTGCACAAAAATGGAAAGAGGCGCTCGTGGGCCTCCCAAAGAAAGCGGTAATTTTGGCTGACGCCGATGACCCCTTTGTTGTCTGGGCCTCCCAACATTGGAAGCGCGTCATTTGGTTTAGTAGTGGTTCACTTGGGCACCTTGATGCTTCGACCTGCCCCGAATGTGGAGAAGTGCTCTGGTGGAGCGAGAAAGGTGACGATTTTTCGTGTGCATGTGGTTTTGCCCGACCTCAGCCGGATTGGAAATTTACAAGGGATACTCTCAAAGGTCCAAAAAAAGAGAAAGTAAAAGTAGTGAGTGGAATTCCAGGTAAAGCTGCGATTTCAAATTCTGCCCGTGCAGTTGTGGCTTCGACTTTTTTCGATATTGAACTTGATGACGCTGCGGATGCAATAGCAAGGATTTCCAGCGTGGATGGTCGATTTGGCAAAGTCGTTATAGGGCCAACGCGCTTCCGATTGTTGCTCTCGAAGAATCCCGCGAGTTGGAAGGAGACTTTGGCGACGAGCGCCGAGGGTCCAGCATCGGTATTGCTAGTCGTGAATGCGAATACACAAGACGGAAAAGACACTTCGTGGCTCTGGGATGTTGATTTTTCTCCCCTCAGTGGGCGACGAGTTATTGTCACAGGAGATAGGCGCACAGATGTTTCAGCAAGGCTAAATGTCGCAGGTATTGGTCACGTCGTTTCTGAAAATGAACTTGCTGCCTCAAAGATCTTTGGATCTGTCGACGCTGACATTATCGCTTCGTATACTGCATTTCATCGACTGGCGAAATTGGTGAAACGATGACTTTCACTATCGTTCACCTTTTTCCAGAATTACTTGGTACCTACGGTGATAGAGGAAATGTAGATGTAACTGCTTGGAGATTGACGCAGCGCGAAATCGAAAATGAAGTCATCGCAGTCGGAATTGGGGAAAAGATTCCTAAATCGGCAGATCTCTATTTTCTGGGCGGTGGTGAAGATGATGCTCAGATTGCCGCTCTGGAAATTCTTGCCCGCAAAGGCGTAATGAGGAAGATTGTCGAAAACGGCGGTCATGTTTTCGCCGTATGCGCGGGACTCCAAATTCTCGGCGAGTCGTTCCCAGCTTCGGCCGGTCGAGTTATCGCGGGTCTTGGAATAATTCCCATTGAGACAACCTCTGCTGCTCCACGTTCTGTCGGCGAAATATTATTGAAGCCAACTTTTTCGATTGAGTCAGAACGCCATTTTACAGGATTTGAAAATCATGCCGGCCAAACCCGTTTTACTGATGATTTACAACCATTAGGAATTGTCGTCCGTGGCGTAGGCAACGGATTGAACACCGGCGTCGATGGAGTTGTAACCCCTCAAATAATTGGTACTTATATGCATGGACCAGCGCTCGTACGAAACCCTGGGCTTGCAGACTGGGTGTTGGAAAGGAAGTTAGGTGCGCTTACAAGCCTTGACGCCTCGATTTTTGACCGCTTGCATGAAGAGCGTGTGAAAGCGAGCCAGTAGGGCCTAAATCTCTGGTTTTAACTCCTTCCTTGAATTGGGCCGAGCCGGGAATAAATCTTTAGCCTCGAGACTTTCTATCAGGTTACACAAGCAAGGCACCCTCCTCAAAGATGCCTGATCTGCCCACAAAAAGAATTGGAGTTTCAACCATGACAAATCAAACATCAAAACTTTATATGGACTCGGCAAAAGAATCGTGCAGTCCCCCTCAAAAATTCGTGAACGGTGCGGTAAGCGGGCTAATGGGCGGGATTGTTTTCGGGATGATGATGGCCATGCTCAACATGATTGGTATGGTTGCGGCTCTCGTTGGAAGCAAGTCCAATAGCATCGGCTGGGTGCTTCACCTCGGAATCTCAACCTTTATCGGAATAACATTTGCATTCCTGTTTCAAGATAAATTGAATTCCAAGAGGTCGGGTCTTACTTTCGGTCTAGGCTATGGAGTTTTTTGGTGGGTAGTCGGATCACTCATACTTATGCCCGCAAAACTACACATGCCATTGTTCAATTTTGATAAGGCAACGTGGGAGTCTCTCATGGGCCACATGGTCTTCGGCGGAATTCTTGGCATCCTTGTAGTCCTAATTCCTTCTAAAATGCATAAATAGAATCGCTGGTAACGTCTCGCTGTGACCATTCAAGATCCATCACCTTTGCAATTTAGGAGGACGGAGAGATTTCGCAAATATGTGGAACCAGAGATTCCAATTTTACTTCGTGTTGCGAGATCACTCGCGGGTAATTCCATAGATGCAGAGGATCTTGTTCAGGAAACGCTAATTAAGGCCTTTGGTGCCATAGAAAATTTCGACGGTATGAGTCCACGTGCTTGGTTGCTCACGATTCTTCGAAATACATCTCACAGTACATGGCGCAAGAAGAAGCCAAGTTACATAGGCGATTGGAATCTTATAGTTGATAGTAAGCCGGCATTCAATGCAGAGCTTCCCCTCTCTGCGGAAGATGAAGTCTTGTTAGGAATCACGGATCCATTTTTGCTCGAAGCAGTCAACAATCTGCCTGAAGAATTCAGGTCGGTTCTGATTCTGGTTGATGTCGAGGGATTCTCATATGTCGAAGCGGCTGAGATACTTGATGTGCCAATCGGCACAATAATGTCTCGCAGAAGTCGAGCAAGAGCAAAGGTTAGAAAACAACTTGTAATGATCAGCGAAAGAGCGGTTCGGGAATGAAACTTTCTGAAGTTATGTCAATGAGGCAATGTCGTTGGGTAAGAAGCCATCTAAGTCATTACCTCGACAGGGATCCCGCAATGCCATTGAGTCAAGTTGAAATCGACCGACTACAAGCGCATATAGCAATTTGTGAAAGATGCGCTTCACTCTCTGCTGACTTTCAAGATATTTCAATTGCGCTCAGCCACTATCGACAAGTTTCAGATATTGATGCGGTCAAACGCTTGAGCGAAACACTGGCCAAATTTTCTGCAGCTGATGACGGTACCCATTAAATCCACTCCAATAGTCAGAATTACTTCCTTCTTATTGGGATCCGAGTTTGAGGTGGAGTGAGATCTGAAAGAAAGCCCTTGATCATCGCCTGAACCAGCGCGGGTTTTTCCTTAATAACGAAGTGCGAAGTTCCTGGAATTATTGCTAACTGGCCATGTGGTAACGCTTCATATAAAGAAGTAGTGTGCTGGAAACTGAAGGCTTCGTCGTCTCCTGCCAGTACAAGCACTGGACAATTTATTTTTGCCAGTTCCTCGATCTGTAACGTTGGTTCCGTGTTCCAGACATGAACTGTGCGAGCTTGTTTATCATCCAGAGTTTCTGGAGCATCGGGAGATCGCTCTGCATGTTCCGCTCGATCTTTTTCAGATATCTCCCCTAAAGGTATGTGAGGACTTCCGTTATCAAAGTGGTAATTGGCGCCAATCGCCACAATCGATTTCACGAGATCGGGGCGCTCTAGCGCCACAAGTAGTGAGATGATTCCACCATCGCTCCACCCAATGAGGTGAGCAGGTTCCCTAACTACATCTTCTAGGTAAGCGATCGCTTCATTGGTTTGGAATGCGAAATGAAAACTTCCTTCTTGATCTCCAGTTCTCCCATGCCCTGTTCGGTCATAAGCGAAAACATGATGATCATTCTCAACTGCAGGAAGTAGATACTTATCAAAATCTTCGGTTGCGCTCATTCCCCCGTGTAACAAGAGGGTTGCATCGCCATGATCTGGCAGTTCATAACTCCAGACCTGATGTCCCTGAAGATCGATATATCCAGACATCCTAAAACTCCAAACGTCAAAGTTGGGCAAATCAAGATCTCGTCATAAGTCTAGACTTAGGGGGTGAGCACGACACCAACTCGTAGGAAAGTTCTTGTCACAGGTGCGACCGGCTATATAGGTGGTCGATTGACTCGTGCCCTAGTTGAAGATTCCCTCGATGTGAGAGTCTTCATTCGGGACGCTTCAAAGATTCAAGGTCAACCATGGGCTCACGAAGTTGAAGTTGTCGAGGGCAATGCAAATGCTCACAGTGATCTTGATAAGGCACTTTCTGGAGTTCATACCGCTTTTTATCTGCTTCACTCTATAAATCTAGGTTCTCACTTTGACGATATAGAAGCTGAGATGGCCAGGAATTTTGCAAAGGCCGCTTCAGCACAAGGTGTGCAACAGATTGTGTATCTGGGCGGAATCGCCAATGACACCAAGCGCAGTAAACACTTGGCATCTCGTGCGCAGACCGGAAAGGAATTGGCGTCGGAAAATGTTCCTGTGGTTGAACTCCGAGCAGGAATTGTCATTGGTTCTGGTTCGGCATCATTCGAGATGCTCCGTCACCTAACTCACCGACTCCCAATAATGACAACGCCAAAGTGGGTCGACAATCGCACGCAACCGATCGCGGTTCGTGATGTGCTGTGGTATTTGAGGAAATGCGCGGTACTTAAAGAGCCAGTCAGCAGTATTTTTGACATAGGTGGACCAGAGGTTCTTACATACGCAGCGATGATGCAGAAATTTGCGAATATTTCTGGTCTGCGCCGACGCTGGATCATTCGCGTGCCGGTATTAACTCCTGGACTATCAAGCTTGTGGATTGGATTAGTCACCCCAGTACCGGCCGCTTTGGCGCGTCCTCTCGTTGGTTCACTTATCAGTGAGGTGGTGGCAGATCCAGCCAAAAGTATTGCCGCCTTGATTCCAACACCAGAAAAAGGGCTATTGAATGTTGAAAGCGCAATTAAGTTGGCACTTTCATCAATCTCAGAACACGCGGTCGAGACTCGTTGGTCCGATGCATCTATTGCAACGGCTCCATGGCAAAAGGCTCAAGGTGATCCGGATTGGGCCGGGGAAACGATATTAAATGACCTTCGCGAAATCACCACGGATGCGCCTTTGGCGGAGGTGTGGCGTCGCATAGAAAGTATTGGTGGAACGACTGGTTGGTATGGAGTTGGGATTTTGTGGTGGCTGAGAGGTGCGGTGGATCGTGCCTTTGGTGGAGTTGGACTTCGTCGAGGCAGAAGAGATCCGCAATATTTACGTGTGGGGGAAAGTTTAGATTTTTGGCGAGTGGAAGCGTTGGAACCTGAAAAACGTTTGAGACTTTATGCAGAAATGATTTTGCCTGGAAAAGCCTGGTTGGAATTTCGAGTTGAAAAGGAAGGCGAGAAGACCCACGTTGTTCAAGAGGCCACTTTTGCGCCCCGAGGATTAGGCGGCCAGATTTACTGGCATGCAGTCGCACCATTTCATGGTTTGGTATTTCCAGTGATGCTTCGAAATATTGTTAAGAGCGCAGAACGAGGTAGTCGCTCCCAAGGCTGACAAGTACCCCGACATCAATAATGGCGATGAGCAATAAGAGTGGAAAAGAAAATTTCTTTGGTAAGGCGAATAGAGCAACAAAAGCAATTACAGAGAGCGGAACTACTCCTCGATTGCTTGTGACGACACCTAATGTGATGGCTATTTCGATCAACGAAATTCCTGCAATGAAAAGACTAATTTTTGATCCTAGAAGTTGAGGTAGCCCCTTTACTCCGGCAATCCGATCTTGCTCCATATCTTTGACAACATTTGCGAAATGCGCCGCCAGACCGAAGAGTGCTCCAGCGGTAATCATCCAAATAGGAACTGCGTAATTTTGAGAAAATACGATGCAACTAGGTAGAGCGGAAAAGGCAATGAGATAAGGAAGTGGCGAGAGCAGAGTGCTCTTAAAGTAGAAGTTATATGCGACACCGCATCCCACCCCGAGTAAATGGAGAAGTCCTCCTCGAATTCCTAAGGGACCGAGTACGGAAAGGGATATCGTCAGAACAAGTGCTACAAATGTTGATTGAATAACAATTTCACGCGGAAGCGTTCCTTGCGCAATGGGCTTATCTGTCCGCGCTTCATGGCGATCGCTCTCTTCATCCACTAAATCATTGGTCCAACCGACGCAGAGCTGTCCAGTAAATACAGCGGCCCCGATCAGGAGTGCTTTTAGGTCAGAGGTTAAAGATCTCGCGATTAGGATGCTCACGAGAGTCACAACGAGAGTCGGCCCTAGATGAGAAGTTTTAAGAAGTCGCAGAGGGAGCATGGGGAGATTCTTCCGTAAAGTGGCAGACTTGGCCTCATGCATGAGTTCACTTCTGATCTTGAAGAATTAGCAGATCGCGCGCTTACTTATAGTTTGGAACGCCTGAAATACGATCCACCGTTGGACGGCCCACGAACTTCTGAGGACTTGTTCGAAGAGGTCGGAAATACCATTTCAGCAAAAGGTATGGGTGGATTGGAAGCCCTTAAAGTCTTTACTGATGTGCTCGCACCCGCGTGCATTTCCACGGATCATCCTCGTAATCTCGCTTATATTCCTTCGGCGCCTAGTGAGCATGCCAACCTCTTTGATTTGGTCGTCGGCGCCAGCGCTCTATACGGCGGGTCGTGGCAGGAAGGGGCCGGCGCGGTTTTCGCAGAGAATCAAGCACTTCGTTGGGTAGCTGATTTAGCGGGCTTACCTGAAAGTGCGGGTGGAGTTTTTGCCCAAGGCGGCACGGTGGGAAATTTGTCAGCACTCGTTGTTGCCAGAGCGCAATGTCGAAAGCGTTCGCCCCATTCTTCTCAATTGGCAATCATCTGTAGCGAGGAAGCGCATTCATCCATCAGGTCTGCGGCGCAAATAATGGATGTAGATCTTGTTCTTGTAGAGCCAGACGCAGAGGGTCGATTGAGAGGCGACGATGTTGCGCGAGAGATCGATGCATATCATTCATCTGGCGATGGTCGAATTTTCGCAGTTGTTGCGACCGCCGGTACGACCAACTTGGGAATTATCGATGATCTTGAATCCGTCGGCGCAGCGGCACGTGAGAGAAATATTTGGTTTCATGTCGACGGCGCATATGGACTCGCTGCGCTTTGTGCACCCTCGGTACGACCAAAATTTATCGGTGTTGAAGGCGCGGATTCACTCATAGTCGATCCTCATAAATGGCTATTTGCGCCTTTCGATGCCTGCGCATTGATTTATAGAAAACCCGAATTAGCTCGTGAAGTTCATACTCAAAGCGCTTCTTATCTCGACACACTTCACGAAGATGATTCTTGGAATCCTTCAGACTATGCGATTAATCTAACGCGCCGTACTCGTGGATTGCCCTTTTGGTTTTCTTTGGCTGCCAACGGAACAGATGCCTACTCCGATGCGGTAGAGAAGACTCTGGATATGGCTCAAATCGCTGCTCGAAAGATTCGCGAACATCCACGACTTGAACTCTTCCGAGAACCAGATCTTTCAGTGGTTGCCTTCACTCGTCCGGGTTGGGGGAAGGCCGATTACAAAAATTGGAGTGATACATTGCTCAATAATGGAATTGGCTTCGTCCCTGCTTCATCGCACAAAGGGATGCCGATCCTGCGTTTTGCAATCGTGAACCCATGGACCAAGGTTGTCGATATTGATCAGATCCTCGCAACTCTCTAAATCCCACTTTTTCGTAGGTTCCTCCTTTAGGCTCATCCCATGGATGAAACCAGCGCGCAAGCCAACTCAGTAGTTAGTAGCTTGAGCGATCTGGAGAGTCGGATCTTAGATTTTGAGCGAAACTGGTGGCGCTATGCCGGAGCCAAAGAGAGCGCTATCAAGGAACTCTTCGATTTGAGCGCGCCTCGCTATTACCAACTCCTAAACGACCTGATCGATCGGGAGGATGCCTTGCTGGCTTCTCCGATGCTGGTCAAGCGCCTGCGCCGCCTGCGCCAAGCGCGTATGGCCGCCCGCTCCTCCCGCTAGTCATTCAAGAAGTGCCTTCAGTCGGGCCGCACCTCCTAGCTTGCACTTCCTAGTTTGCCCAGCGGCCTAACCCTGCTCTAGATTTAGCGTTAGCACTCTAGGGGTGCGAGTGATAAGTCACCTCAGAAACCTACGCCCAGCGAAGTGCTGGGCGGCCAAGAAACTCAAGGAGCGGAAACAACTATGGCAAAGCAGATTGCCTTTAACGAAGAGGCCCGACGTGGCCTAGAACGTGGCATGAACATTCTCGCTGATGCGGTCAAGGTAACCCTCGGACCTCGCGGACGTAACGTTGTTTTGGAAAAGAAGTGGGGCGCTCCCACGATTACAAATGATGGTGTCTCAATTGCAAAAGAAATTGATCTTGATGACCCATGGGAAAAAATTGGGGCCGAACTCGTCAAGGAAGTTGCTAAGAAGACAGACGATGTAGCCGGCGATGGAACAACTACAGCGACCGTTTTGGCGCAAGCACTTGTACGCGAAGGCCTTCGTAACGTTGCTGCTGGATCAAATCCAATGGCGCTCAAGCGTGGAATTGAAAAAGCTGTCGATGCAATTATCACTGAGCTGAGTGCAATGGCAAAAAGCGTTGACTCCAAAGAGCAGATTGCGGCAACTGCTTCTATTTCTGCCGCGGACTCCACAATCGGTGAAATGATTGCCGAAGCAATGGATAAGGTCGGCAAAGAAGGCGTCATCACTGTCGAAGAGTC
Organism: Actinomycetes bacterium; assembly: GCA_025363635.1. Classification (GTDB taxonomy): domain Bacteria; phylum Actinomycetota; class Actinomycetes; order Nanopelagicales; family Nanopelagicaceae; genus QYPT01. The sequence continues at coordinate 35,060 of JANYDL010000019.1, read as the reverse complement.
AAACACTTTCGGACTTGAATTAGAACTCACCGAAGGTATGCGCTTCGATAAGGGTTACATCTCTCCATACTTTGTTACCGATTCAGATCGCATGGAAACCGTGCTTGAAGATGCTTACATATTGATCGCTAATTCAAAGATCTCAAATATCAAAGATCTTCTGCCAATTCTTGAAAAGGTTATGCAATCAGGTAAGCCACTTGCAATCATCGCTGAGGATATTGAAGGCGAGGCACTTGCAACCCTCGTGGTTAATAAGATCCGCGGAACATTCCGATCTGCTGCTGTAAAGGCTCCAGGCTTTGGAGATCGTCGCAAAGCGATGCTCCAGGACATCGCAATTCTTACGGGTGCGACTGTTATTTCAGAAGAAGTTGGTCTGAAGTTGGATCAAGCAGGCATCGAACTGTTGGGACGCGCTCGCAAAGTAGTTATCAGTAAGGACGAAACAACAATCGTCGAAGGTGCTGGTGATGCCGATCAGATTAAGGGCCGCGTAACGCAGATCCGTTCTGAAATTGAGAAGAGCGATTCTGATTACGACCGCGAGAAGTTGCAAGAACGTCTGGCGAAATTAGCTGGCGGAGTTGCAGTAATCAAAGCTGGCGCGGCCACCGAAGTCGAACTCAAAGAGCGAAAGCACCGCATTGAAGATGCAGTTCGAAATGCAAAGGCTGCGGTCGAAGAAGGCATCGTTGCTGGCGGCGGAGTTGCCCTACTACAGGCAGCAAAAGTTGCATTTGCTAAATTGAAACTTGAAGGCGATGAAGCAACTGGTGCAAAGATCGTTGAAGCATCAGTCGAAGCTCCATTGAAGCAGATCGCGGTAAATGCTGGTCTTGAAGGCGGAGTCATTGTCGAGAAAGTTCGTCACCTAGAAGCTGGCTGGGGGCTGAATGCAGCGACAGGTGAATACGTTGACATGATTAAAGCGGGAATCATTGATCCTGCAAAGGTAACGCGCTCAGCGTTACAAAATGCTGCTTCAATTGCGGCTCTCTTTATCACCACCGAGGCAGTTATCGCAGATAAGCCAGAACCAAAATCTGCCGCGCCTGCAGGTCCAGGTGGCGGAGATATGGACTTCTAATAGGTCTAAGCAAGAAGAGCCTCTCGATTACGTCGAGGGGCTCTTCTGCTTTATCCTTTCCTTATGGCACCGAAGAAGAAGGAATCAACGCTCTTGTTTGACGCCCTCGATTTGGCGCGTGAAGCCCTACTCGCAGATGCCGGTGATCCTAAAATTGTTGGCGAATTTATAAGTGTGGACTTCGATGTTGAGAACCGCATGGCAAGTTATCTCTTCGAAGCATTTCTTCAGGGATATAAGGGATGGCGATGGGTTGTCACCATTGTGAAGGTTGACGCTAAAAGCGCGCCAACCGTTTGTGATGTTGCAGTTTTGCCTGGCCCAGATGCCTTACTTGCGCCAGCATGGATCCCTTACGTTGATCGGATCCAACCTGGCGATGTTGGAGTAGGAGATATCGTTCCATCCACCATTGACGACACGCGTTTAGTTCCCGTAGACGATGCGCTTATTCAGGATCACGAATTAGATTTACGCGAACTCTGGGAACTGGGTATGAGCAAGGCTCGCACTTTATCCATCGAAGGACGCGACCAAGCAAGCAAACGTTGGTATGCAGGGGATCGTGGTCCAGAGACTCCCATTGCCCAATCTGCACCTAGACCATGTTCAAGTTGTGGGTTCTTTCTTTCGATATCAGGATCCTTACGTGCCGCCTTTGGAGTGTGCGCCAATGCAATTTCCCCAGAAGACGGTCGCGTCGTCTCGGTCGATCATGGTTGCGGAGCACATTCAGAGGCCACTTTTTAGCCTAGAAAATCCATCTACATCCGAAGGCGCAAGTGCGATAAACTCGCGCTCTGTCCGTAACGCCGTGCGGCTCACACGAGTTGATAATCCAAGGGAGTGTTTGCATGCCTACAGGTCGCGTGAAGTGGTTCAGTTTGGAGAAGGGCTTTGGATTCATCGCCTCAGACGAGGGTGAAGATGTGTATTTGGCAGCGACCTCTCTTCCAGCTGGAGTGACAAGTGTAAAGCCCGGAACAAAGTTGGAGTTCGGTGTGGCTGATGGTCGTCGCGGACCTCAGGCACTCTCGATTCGCGTCATTGATGCACCGCCTTCTCTTGTGGCAAATTCACGTGCAAGTCATGATGATCTTGCCGCGATGATCGAAGACACCATAAAAATTCTGGACAAGGTAAGTAATGGTTTGCGCCACTCACGCTATCCAACTCAAGTAGAAGCTGAGCGTCTTGGAAAAGTGCTCCGTGGAATTGCAAGTCAACTAGATAATCAGTAAAACTTTTATCTAGATCCCTGATCTACGGGCTCGCCTGATGGAATAGCGAATTCCTATGAGTCCCAGGATCACCCCAGATACGCAGGTCCAGATGATTTTCGATTCCGCGTTTGCGACGAGAGCGATGACGCCTGAAACGGCCCAGAGAACTGTTCCGGCGCTGATCAAGAGCGTTATTGATCTCGTACTTTGAGACATGACCAAATAATAGTGCAGATTAACGCATAAGCGAGAAGGATGGGGTCACACCGGAGGCCGATAGATGCGAATAGATGAAAATGGAAATTGGCGGTCATTTCGCCATCGTAATTTTCAAATTCTTTTTGCCGCGAATGTTTTTTCAAATATTGGATCCTGGGCTCAACGAATCGCTCAAGATTGGCTCGTCCTCCAACTCACTCATAGTGGCACCGATCTTGGTCTTGTAACTGCCTTGCAATTTGTACCTGTCCTGTTCTTCAGTTTGCATGGTGGTGCCTTAGCTGATCGCTTCGACAAGCGCAAAGTACTTATCATGACAAATATTGGGGGCGGCCTAACCGCAGGGATATTGGGTCTCTTGGTCATGACGCATCAAGTAAAACTTTGGCAAGTATTTGTTCTTGCCTTTCTCTTGGGTACGGCAAATGCAGTAGACAATCCTGTCCGTCAATCATTTAATGCAGAGGTCGTAGGGCACTCAGATGTTGGGAATGCCGTAAGTCTTAACTCGGCAAATTTCAACGCGGGACGACTAGTTGGTCCTGCCATTTCTGGCGCGGCCATCGCAGCTTTTGGCACTGGGCCATCATTTCTTTACAACGCTCTTTCCTATGTTGTTGTCATTATTGCGCTGATAAACTTGAGAAAAAGTGAGTTCTTTACTTTGCCAAAGAGCGAAGGTGCGACAAGCATCCGCGAAGGACTTCGTTACGTGAAAGCCAGACCAGATCTGTATGTCGTGATGATTGTGGTCTTTTTTATGGCGACCTTTGGACTTAACTTCCAGATATTTAACGCTCTGATGGCGACGAGAGTTTTCCATCGTGGAGCTATTTCATTTGGACTTCTAGGAACCTTCTTAGCCATTGGTTCGCTCTCTGGAGCATTGATGAGCGCTCGTCTTGAAAAGTCTCGAAGACCAACTTTTATTATTCGAGGGGCGACTCTCTTTGGTTTGGCGATAACCGTGTTAGCTCTGACGCCGACCTATTTAGCGTATGCAATATGGTTACCAGTCTGTGGCTACCTGACTCTGACTACTTTGATAATGGCCAATACGTTAATACAAATTAATTCTGACCCGTTACTTCGTGGGCGCATCATGGGAATTTATCTATTGATATTTCTTGGTGGTGCACCAATTGGTTCCCCACTGATTGGATTTATGGCCGAACAAATTGGAGTTCGAGCGACTATGGCCGGATGCGGATTGATCACCTCCATCGCGGCAAGTCTGGCATGGTTACGTTATCGACATAGAATTTCAGTGCCAGATGACTTTTCTATAGATGTAGTTTTACCGCCCCCATATGACAACAAAGGCTAATATCCCAATTAGGGCCACCAAGGTAATTATTCTTCGGACTTTATAACTCATGATTGATTCTCTCATTCGCGTGAGATGGAACAAGGAAGATCATGCCCATGCTTATCACGATCAACAGTGGCACCATTAAATAGGCTCTCGAAATTCCAAGATGGTCTCCCATGAGTCCAAGAAAAAATGGCGCTCCGCCGATTGCAATTCCAGCTCCAAGTGAACTTTGTCCGACTGCAAGGTCGGGTCGTCCCTCGCTGAAACTTATGAGTCGCAAGGAGATTAGACCAAACTGCATCGCAAGCCCAACGCCGTTTGCAAAAAGCGCAAGAAGCGAAACCCAAAGAATATGTGAGGACCACAAGAAAATGAAGCCTACGAATTGCACGAGCATCATCGAGATGATCTGGCGATCAAGATTCATTTTGTGAAGCACTCGTGGACCAAACCATCTTCCCGCACCCATTCCAATACCAAAGGCGACCACACAGATTGTGGAGATGGCCGCACTAGATCCGGAGCGATCTCGCAAGAGGGCAGCCGACCAAAATGTTGTTCCAAATTCACTTGATATGCACGCCACAAATCCGACCCACGCCAGCCAAAATTTTGCGCTTAACCGCCCCCTTTGTGGGCGAGAGGTTTCATCACCGAAGTCGACGTCGACAGTGTCTTTGTTCAGAAGATAAAGGGCAAGGGAGAAAGGAGCCACGATTACAAGCCCTAATCTCCAACTCAACGAGGTATTCGCGATGGATCCAACAGTGAGGGTGCCCAACACGTAGCCGACGGACCCGATACCTGCTGCTTGAGAAACCGCTTGCGATGCCCGACTCTTAAAGTGTTGAGCGAGTTGCGTCACCATCGAATTGATAACGACGGAGATTCCAAATCCGCAGATGAGTATTGCCAGAAGTGTCAGTTGTACGGGAGGGGCGAAAATAAATCCGAGACCACCGATGGAAAAAATTGCCAGACCAAGCCAACCTGTTTGAGAGCGACCGAATGTATGTACAAGTTTTGGGGCGGCAATGCCTGCAAAGACTGCAGCGATACCAAGTGCAGTGCCATGTAAGCCTGCGATTGCTAAGGAGGTATGTTGTTCAGCGCGTAAAAGCGGTTGGGCCGGGCCAAAACCACCCATGAAAAAATTGACTGCTGATATTTGTAGCGCGATGGTCCAGAAGACGCGATCTCGCGTGAGACTCATTTCTGATTGTTTCGTTGGTTACAGAGCGCCTACGACAAATTCAATGCTTGCAGTGAGAGCATCGATATCATCGGGCTCGACGGCGGGAAACATTCCAATACGAAGTTGATTCTTTCCCAATTTGCGATAAGGCTCAGTGTCTACGATGCCATTTGCGCGAAGAGCCGATGCAATTTTTGTTGCATCGATTGCATCATCGAAATTAATAGTCCCCACGACGTTCGATCTCATCGCTGGATCAACGACGAAAGGTGTGGTGTAAGAAGTTCGTTCTGCCCATCCATATAGTCGTGAAGCCGAATCTGCACTTCGACCTGACGAGAATGCAAGTCCTCCGTTGGAGTTCATCCATTCAATTTGTTCCGCTAGCAGAATTAATGTGGCGACGGCAGGGGTGTTGTAGGTCTGATCTAGGCGACTATTTTCAATCGCTATCGTGAGATCAAAGAATGCAGGCACCCAGCGACCAGACTTTTTAATCTTTTCGACTCGAGCAATCGCGGCGGGACTCATCAATGCAATCCACAAACCACCATCGGCTGCGAAAGATTTCTGTGGCGCAAAATAGTAAGTATCAAATTGGTCGGCATCGACAGCGAGTCCACCAGCGGCACTTGTTGCATCCACCGCGATGAGAGCGCTACCTATTCCCTCCGGTCGAACGATCGGGGCGGATACACCCGTACTCGTTTCATTGTGTGTAAGCGCGTAAAGGTCAATACCTTCTTCTGCCGCCGCATAGGGATGTGTTCCAGGCTCTGATTTGATGATTGTCGGATCGCCAAGGAATGGCGCTGCTTTTGCAGCGCTTGCAAACTTGGATGAAAATTCCCCAAAAACAAGGTGCTGTGAGCGATTTTCAATGAGACCAAAAGTTGCGATATCCCAGAAGGCGGTTGAGCCACCGTTGCCCAGCACTACTTCGTAGCCTTCTGGCAGTGCGAAGAGTGAGTCCAGCCCCTCTCTAACACGGTGGACCACTTCTTTGACTGGCTTTTGTCTATGAGATGTTCCGAGGACTTTCCCACTTCCGATGAGAGCCGAGAGAGCCTCGGGCCTAATTTTGGAAGGGCCACAACCAAAGCGGCCGTCGGAGGGGAGCAAATTCTGCGGGATTCTTATCTCATTCACGTGCGCAGTTTATGGGTAGAAGCGCGCAAACTCCCATTCGTCGTTATCGCGCGCATATCGCACTCGATCATGCAATCGTGAATAACGGCCTTGCCAAAATTCAATCGTTGAAGGTTCTACTTGGTATCCGCCCCAATGTGAGGGTCGTGGTACGGATGAGCCTTCGGGCCATTTTTCTGCAGCGGCCTTCCATCTTTCTTCCAACTCCTTGCGGTGGGTCAAGGGTTCTGATTGGCGGCTCGCCCACGTGCCAATCTGGTGACCCCATGGCCGTGAAGCAAAATATTCATCAGATTCGGCCGATGATATGGGTTCGGCCGTCCCTGTGATGCTGACTTGGCGTTCCATTGCAAACCATGGAAATAACAAGCTAACGTTTGGTTGGGAATGGATCGCTTGCCCTTTTCTGGAATTGTAATTCGTGAAAAAGATAAACCGGTGCTCGGTTACGCCCTTGAGTAAGACGCTCCGCGAAGAAATCTCACCACGATGATCGACGGTTGAAAGAACCATCGCGTTGGCTTCTACCATGGCTGGGTTTGCGCGGGCTTGCGCCAGCCACGACGAAAAGAGGTCGAAAGGATTTGCTGGAATCTCTTCCAGACCGACCTCGCCGTAGGAGCGGCGCATAGCCGCGATCTCGGCACTGCTCATCTGTGCGTCCATAGATGTATCTAACGTCACTTTCATTTCAAGCGCATCTTTCAAGGTTTTTGGTAGAGCAAAGGACTAATCAGGAGCAGAATATCCATCATTGGCACGCTTAAAAGCTTCGACGTAATAGAGCGAAATGTCGCAGAGAAACGAGAGGGTTAACCCGTGAGTGAAGATTTCAAGCCAGGTCTTGAAGGAGTAATTGCCTTTGAATCAGAAATTGCAGAGCCTGATAAAGAGGGTAGTGCGCTTCGATACCGAGGGGTCGACATTGATGACTTAGTAGGACGGGTTTCATTTGGAAATGTTTGGGGACTCCTAGTTGACAACGAATTCCAACCAGGACTTCCCGCATCGGAGCCATATCCACTTCCAGTTCACACCGGCGATGTGCGCGTAGATGTTCAATCAGCGATCGCGATGTTGGCACCGGCATGGGGATTCAAGCCACTTCTTGATATCTCGGATGAAGAGGCACGCAACAACCTCGCGCGCGCATCGGTGATGTTACTTTCTTATGTTGCACAATCCGCACGAGGCACCGCTCTGCTTCCGGTACCTCAATCAGAAATTGACAAAGCTGATACAGCAGTAGAGCGAATGATGATTCAATGGCGTGGAGAACCGGATCCCCTGCATGTGCGTGCGATTGACGCATATTTTGTTTCGGCCGCGGAACATGGAATGAACGCTTCTACATTTACATCTCGAGTTATTGCATCAACAGGTGCTGATGTAGCCGCGGCACTATCGGGTGGAATCGGAGCCATGTCAGGACCACTTCATGGGGGAGCGCCTTCACGAGTGCTTCACATGATTGAAGAGGTTGAGCAAACTGGAGATGCTCTTGCATATGTTCGCGGGATTATGGATCGCGGAGAACGACTCATGGGCTTTGGACATCGTGTTTATCGCGCAGAAGATCCTCGCGCTCGCACACTTCGTCGTACTGCAAAAGAACTTAACGCACCACGGTACGAGGTTGCACTTGCTTTGGAGAAGGCTGCACTTTCTGAATTACACGAGCGCCATCCGGAGCGAGTTCTTGAGACCAACGTTGAATTCTGGGCGGCCATTGTTCTCGATTTCGCAAAGATCGAAGGCCATCTCTTTACCTCGATGTTCACGGCCGCACGATCGGCGGGATGGTCTGCCCACATCTTGGAGCAGAAGCGCACGGGTAGATTGGTTCGCCCATCTGCTCGGTATATTGGTCAGGGATCACGTCCTGCGGAGTCGGTAAAAGGCTGGGACGAGACCCTTTTCCACCTCCACAAATAGCCTCAAAATGGCGTGAGTTTTCTGCTATTTCTCTCTATTTTGTTGCAGCAATTACTGTAATAAAAGCCCTCTATAACAATCGCGTAAATAAATCCCGCTTTGGGGTTTTTGGCTTGACCTGCTTTGCTCCTATGGCGAAGATAGGCGCAATCGCACTACCACTTCAGTTTATTAACTGACTATCAAGGAGAAAAGTATGAATCGTAAGCGTTTGGGCGTGCTTGGTGCTTTCACCACAGCCGCTCTCGCATTATCCGTAGCTTTGGTGCCAACCGCCAAGGCTGCCAATGAGATTGTTGTTTGGGCGGATGAAACACGCGGACCCCATCTAACTTCAGTTTTTGCTGCTAAAGGTGACTGGGTTCCCGGATACACAATCAAGGTTGTTACATTCTCAAGCTATTCAGCTTTGGGTGACGCTCTTGATAAGGCAACCGGCACATCTGGTCCAGATATCTTCGTCGGTGGAAATGACTGGGTAGTAGCTTCTGCAAAGAGCGGAAAGCTTGCTCCCGTTACGTTGACCGCCTCGCAGAAGGCTCAATTTACGTCCAGCCAGCTATATGACCTTACTTATGGTGGAAAGCTCTACGGAGTTCCACTTGACATCAACAACGTCGCAATGATTTACAACACCAAGCTCGTTCCTTCAGCACCTAAGACATTCGGCGACATGGTTAATTTCTATCAGGCAAACAAGACCAAGTTAGGTCTTAAGAATGGCCTTTGCGTAACTGGTGGAGGAATGTCATGGGGAGGACTTTCATTCTTCTCTGCACTCGGAGCCGATCCTTACTTGATGACTGCTAAAGGCAAAGTCAACACAGTTCAAGGATTCAACCCAACAACCTTCGGTACGAACCTAAAGAAGTATTTGATCGATCCAGCCACCGGCAAGAGCAATGGTTTCTTGGCTTCATCAAACACCACTTGCAACGATGATTACTATGCTGGAAAGGTTCCATATTCCGTCATCGGTAACTGGGAGTGGGCAACTTACGTTGCAAAGGGCTTTGCGATGAATCTCATGCCAGTGCCTAGCGTCGACGGTGGATATGGCCACATGTTTGGAAGCGTAAGCGGAGCGTTCCTTACCTCTTATGCAGACAAGCATGGTGTAGCAGTCGGAGCGAAGTCACTTCTCGCGAACTTCTTCGGATCAACTCCAGGTCAAGTTGCCTACGAGAAGGTCGAGGGTCGACCACCTGCCAATAAGGGTGCTCAATCAGATCCTGGCGTAAGCGATGCCCAAAAGGGTTTCGGAGCGGCAGCAGCACTTTCAGGAATTCCTCAGATTGGTGCCATCTTGGATAACAAGGCTGGCGGCTCAAACTACTGGGATTCAAGCGGTGACTATTGGACTCAAACTTTGATAAATGGTAAAGATCCACTTATCGAAGCGCGAAAGCTGTCCAAGATTTGGAAAGCAAATGTCACTGCCGCTAAGGCCCTTATTTAAGGGTTCGGTTATCGGCAATAGTTTGTGAAAAAGAGGTGACGTGGGTGGATGAAATTCTCACCCACGTCACCTATTTCATGATTCGCTGCTTTACATGAGAAAGAGCGGTACCCACTTGTGAGTGGATTGATGCGGGGCAAATTCGCCTTGGTTACTAAGATAATCTTTCTTGGCATAACAACAGCCATTTTGGCCTTGCTTACTGAAAGTGCTTTTGCACAGAAGCAATACGTAATTGGAACATTTATACTTGTCGCAATTCTCGCCCTGAATCTTGTTTATCTCACAAGCATATCGATTCCATTTAAGTTCTTCCTACCTGGAATTCTTTTCTTTTTCGGATTCGTTATCGCGCCGATTTTTTTCACGGTTCAAATGTCTGGTTACAAATATCAGACTGGCAATTATCTCTCCAAATCAGCAGCCTTAGAACAAGTACTGAATCTCGGAGCAGAACCTGATGCTGCAGGGACAACTTTTGATATAACCGTTGGAAAGACCTCTTCTAAAGAAGATGCAATTCTTGTTTCAGATATAGCGAATGATAAGTACTTTCTTTCAACAGCAACGAAGCGGACTGAGGTTCCGAAGGCAGCTGCCAAATTTGATGCGAATGGGGTTGCAATAGCCGCCCCGAACTTCCAATCCATGACCGCGATTGCTCTTGCTGCAAATGATGCCTATTCAAGAATTCATTACACATACCAGGGCAAGTACTACATTGCTATTGAAAGTCAGAATGCTGGTGGAGTCTTTAGGCAGGCGTTGAGTTATTCTGCCAATACTGGCATTTTGAGTAATTCGGTAACTGGCGCAACGTACGTGGATAACCACCGTGGCAATTTTGCAAAAGTTGGCTCCCCAAGTGAGATCCTAAGTCCAGGATGGCGTGCACCTATCTGGTTTGAAAACTACACGAGGCTTTTCACCGATCATCAGATCCGCACTCCTTTGACCAGGGTTTTCATCTGGACTTTTTTCTTCGCACTCTTTTCTGTATTAAGCACTTTTGCACTGGGTTTACTTCTAGCAATCGCACTCAATCGCAAAATGCGTGGACGTCGCGTTTATCGTTCTATTTTGATTCTCCCTTATGCAATGCCCAGCATCATGAGTATCTTGATTTGGGCGGGCATGTTCGACTCGGATTTTGGTGCAGTAAATAGCATTTTGCATACCAATATCCACTGGTTCCAAAATCCAAGTCTTGCGCGAAGCGTTGTCTTGTTGGTGAATTTATGGCTTGGATTCCCGTATTTCTACCTCATCTGTTCCGGTTCGTTGCAAGCGATCCCATCTGAATTGCTAGAGGCTGCTGCAATTGATGGGGCAAATCCACGCCAAGTCTTCAGGAAAATTACGCTTCCACTCCTCTTGCAGATTCTCTCACCGCTGTTGATTGCCTCCTTCGCATTCAACTTTAATAACTTTAACTTAATTTATTTGTTAACGGGTGGTGGTCCAACGCAAACTCTCAATGGGGAAATTGCCGGTGCTACAGATATTTTGATTAGCTATACATACAAGATCGCATTTGGCAGTAAGACTTTTCAAGACTTTGGTTTAGCTAGCGCAATATCCGTGATTATTTTCGTAATGGTCGCTTCAATTTCCATGTATGGTTTGCGACGCTCTAAGGTTATGGAGACTTTCGGATGAATAACTGGCTAAGAGAAAACCTTTGGCGACATGGAGTTGCTATCGTAGTGTGCCTTTTCTCGCTCTTTCCACTTTATTTGGTAATTCTGTCCTCGCTAAAAACTAGTGGAAGTTTACAAGTGGGATCTTTTATCCCTCACGAGATTTCTTTGGATAATTATCGCTTTCTATTTCATTCACCAAAAACGCCATATGTTCTATGGTTCAAGAATTCGCTCGTCATTGCATCGACCGTGGCTATCAGTTCCGTGGTCATCGGCGCTGCATCAGCTTTTGCTTTTAGCCGTTTGAAATTCAGAGGCAAGAGGCTGGGAATTCGGCTCCTGCTCTTGGTTCAAATGTTCCCTGCAGTACTCGCTCTCTCCGCTGTATACGTCATCATGGAGAGGGTTTATACCTTTGCGCCCAAGATCGGTCTTGGGAGCCAGGGAGGTTTGATACTTGTCTATTTGGGTGGCTCGATGGGAGTCAACATATGGTTACTCAAGGGCTTCGTTGACTCAATACCTGTGGAGCTTGATGAAGCAGCGAAGATCGACGGTGCAAGTGCGGTGCAAACGTACTGGCTCATCTTCATTCCACTCGCCACACCCGTGTTAGCGGTGGTATGTCTGTTGAGCTTCATTGGAACATTTAATGAGTTTATTTTGGCGCGACTCTTCCTCGTTGAGATGAATGGCAGAACTATCGCCGTGGGACTTCAGCAATTTATTGGAGGTCAATACGCCTCCAACTGGGGACCCTTTGCGGCCGGTTCTATTCTTGCCTCAATCCCAATTGTTATTATTTTTCTTTCGCTCCAGAGATTTATTGTTAATGGGTTAACTGCAGGATCTGTCAAAGGATGATCAAACGAAAGTCAGTTCTGGCTTTCTTCACCGTTCTTTTTCTAAGTGTGACGACTTTCTCATTTGCGGCACCTTCTTCCGGTGCAAACGCTCGAGTTGGACTCTCGTCAGACTTAATTTATTTCGTCATGCCGGATCGTTACAAGGACGGCAACGTTTCAAACGACAAATTGGATGGGTTTGATCCGACAAGTACGGCCTTCTGGCATGGAGGCGATCTCAAGGGCCTGACGGGCACGTGCTCGCCTGGAGATGATGGCTTAGCTCGTATAAAAGCGATGGGCTTTACTGCCGTTTGGGTAACTCCACTTGTGACTCAGGCAGCGCCTACAGCAATTTCTGCTGGGTATCACGGCTATTGGGGGATTGATTTTCTCAACGTAGATCCGCATCTTGGAACAAATGCTGACCTAGTGGCATTTTCGGCCTGCGCAAAAAAACTCAAATTGAAATTGATACTAGATGTCGTTACTAACCATACGGCCGACGTCATTCAATACAACGGGACCGATGCATATATTCCCATCGACTGGGCAAAGCTCAAGAATCCAAGCTGGCTCAATGATCTTGCAAATTATCACAACTATGGAGATATGAAGGGCTGCAGAAGCACCGGTGACTGTGTCACTCAAGGAGACTTTTATGGACTAGATGATCTGGCGACGGAAAAACCCGTTGTGTACAAAGGGTGGGCCGACGTTTACGGGCAGTGGATTCAGAAGTACGGCTTCTCCGGCTTTCGAGTTGATACTGCCAAACATGTAGATACGGAATTTTTTAAGCACTGGCAACCATTGATTCTGCAAAAGGCAAAGAACGCAGGTGTCTCGAAATTCACCATTTTCGGTGAAGTTTCCGAAACCACCGCCTTTAATCTCATGACATACGTGAGAGAGAACAAAATTCAAACGGTGCTTGATTTCCCTTTCCAAGCAAGTGCCACGGATTTTGCATCCGGCATAGGTACAGCGACTGACCTGAGTTCGTTCTTCCTCTATGACGACTATTACACGAGCCCGACTTCCACTGCTAGCAACTTGGTCACATTTCTAGGAAATCACGATATGGGTCGTGTTGGATTTATCTTGAACAGCAAGAAGATTCAAACCCCATCTGAATTGCTGGCTCGTGACAAACTTGCTCACGCACTAATGTATTTCTCACGTGGGGTCCCCACTGTTTATTACGGCGACGAAGTGGGCATGACCGGCACCAACAGCGGAAATGACCAGATGGCCCGCCAGGATATGTTTTCGACAAAGATTCCAGACTGGAAAACAGAACTTCGCATAGGCGGGAAATCAGTAGGAAATGGAAATTCTTTTACCTTGGCCAAAAGCAACCCTCTTCCTAAATATCTCACGATGCTGGCGAATCTTCGCGCTCAGAACCCGGCCCTCGCCAACGGAACTACGCAAACTCGATTTGCGAAGGGATCGGTGTATGCGGTTTCCAAGAAGGATCCAGCGGAAAATCGAGAATATGTCGTTGCATTTAATAATGGGTTAAAGCCTCAAAGCATTGAAATAGCCACTGCGACCTCCAGTGGAGGGTGGAGGAGTCTCTTAGGGTCAATTCAGTACAGAACAGGTGGTGCGACACTGAAGTTCACGGTTCCAGCACTTTCGACCGTGGTCTTCAAAGCAAATAATCGAATTGATAAGGTGAACGTCGCGGTTAGCAAAATTTCGGTGGTTTTAGATGACATGACCGGGTACTACCAAGTCTCAGGCAAACTGAGCTCAAATGACCTACTCTCGGTTGAGTTCCTTGCACGATCGACATCGAGTGCCGCGTGGACTTCACTTGGAGTCGACACAAATGCTCCGTACAGTGTCTATATTAATCCTAAGGATTTTCTGGGTCAGGATATAGAAATTAAGGCGGTCGCCACGAATTCGAAAGGAAAAACTTTTGCACTCCCGAGTACAAAATTTACTGTCCCCGCATCATGATGGCAGTGAGCTTTACGTAAGCAACTCTGCCCCCAAGATTGGTCAAAAGGTAGAACTTCGGGTTCGGGTTCCCAAAGGGGATAAAGCGCATCAATTATTTGTTCGACTATTTCATGATGGTGAGCCTCGTACCTTTCCGATGAAGAAGGGCCGTGCTCGCGCCCAAGAGACGTGGTGGAGTATCACGGTAGAAATTCTCAACCCAGTCACGCATTACAGGTTTCTTCTTGCGGATAAGGGCACCTATCGTTGGCTCAATGGTGCGGGAGTTTTTTCCCGAGAGGTAGTAGATCGGGAAGACTTTCAGATTATTGCAAAGCCAGAATATCCGGCTTGGACAAAGCGAGCTGTGTTCTACCAAATTTTCCCCGATAGGTTTGCCACGTCTGGTAAGAAGAAAGAACTTCCTGATTGGGCAATTCCCACCAAATGGAGCGACCTTCCAACGGGAAGAGGTCCCAAAGTCGGTGCGGAGTTCTATGGCGGAGATTTTCAAGGAGTGAGTGAGCGCCTGGGACATCTTGAGGATTTGGGCATAAACGCAATCTATTTCACGCCATTTTTTCCTTCACGGAGCAATCATCGTTATGACGCTACGAGCTTTGAACATGCTGATCCATTGCTTGGAGGTGATGAGGCATTTATTGAGTTCTCCAAAATTGCGAAAAAGCGTGGTTTCAAAATCATGGGTGATCTGACGACAAACCATTGCGGTTTGGGACACGACTGGATCCAACTTGCCCTTAAAAATCCTGATGCCAAAGAAAGAGATTTCTTCTACTGGGATAAATCTATTCGCCACGGTTATGTTGGATGGTGGGGACATGCATCCCTGCCAAAACTCAACTACCAATCGCATGCGCTACGGGAAAAAATGTATTCAGGTTCTAATTCCATAGTGAAAAAATGGCTGAAGGCCCCCTACAGCGCAGATGGTTGGCGCATTGATGTTGGAAATATGACAGGTCGTTATCTTGATCAAGATATTAACCAAGAAGTAGCTCGCGGAATTCGTTCTTCGATGGATGAAGCAAACCCGCAAGCGTGGTTAGTTGCGGAAAATGCCGATCACTCCCCATCTGACTTAGACGGATTTGGTTGGCACGGCACGATGAATTATGTAGGTTTCGCGCGGCCTATTTGGGCTTGGCTTAATAAACCAAACAAAAAAATCGATAACTTCATGGGCTTGCCGGTGCCGATTCCCACATTTGACGGTCAGGCGATGGTCGAGATGATGAGATCGTTTAGCGCAGGTATTCCGTGGCGCTCATTTGTGGCAAGTATGTTGCTTCTTGATTCACATGACACTGCTCGTTTTAGAACAGTGGTCGGAAAAGAAATTCCTCGACATATTGCAGGCGCCGCGTTGCTTCTTACTTATCCAGGCGTTCCGTCGATCTTTGCTGGCGACGAGATTGGTTTGGAAGGTGAGTGGGGAGAGGATTCACGTCGAACTATTGATTGGGATCATCCCAAGAAGTGGAATCAAGAGCTCTTTGCTGAATATAAGAAATTGATTGCCATTCGAAAGAGTTCTGATGCTCTTTGCAATGGTGGAATTCGCTGGATTCAGACCGGTCCAAATGCGATCGCGTATTTGCGTGAGTCCTCAAAAGAGAGCGTGCTTGTCTTCGTTGCTCGAAGCGCAGGTCGATATTCGATCAATCTCAAACCCTTTGGTTATTCGATAAAAGAGACTCTTTACGGGCCGACGGCAAAATCGGATGTGGTGGCGATGAATTCCAAGGGTGCCATCAGTGGGATTTGGCGTCTGAAGTAAGCCAAAATCGCATGGGTTGATCAAGATAACGAGCCCAAGATCTTTCGTTGTGACCTGATTTTTTATACACGTGCGACGTGAAATCTCTATTAAAAATCCATCCGGCATCTTTCATCTTTGAGTCGGCGTAACGTTGAAGCGGACCATACTTTGCATCATGGCCACGCGTGCCATGGCTCATCCAAATTTTATGGCTCTCTGGTGGAGGTAAGAGATCCACGAGAGCATCTACGAGGGGCGCTCCACCCGCGAGCCAGTGAGTAGAAAGTGCTAGCGCGGTCGAGAAGAAATCCGGTCGCTTGCCCAATGCATAAAGCGAGGCCAATCCGCCCATACTGGAGCCGATCACCGCTTTGTCCAGATCGCCGAGATTGAGCCCTACTTGATTTGCAATTGATGGTGCGATCTCATCGGTGATTTGGTGAAGATATGCATTGCCCATTAATTCTTCCTGTCTCACTGCCGGCACATTTCCATTAGGCGCCTGCACTCCATTTTGGAATGGGTCCTGCGGGGCGAGATCTTTTAGACGGCCCCATGGGTTTTCCTTGGTGGTGCCGTGGAAGACAGCGATGATGACAGGGGGCGCAATACCTAATTCTCTGCTGACTTGTATCGCTGACTGAGCCATTTTCCACGTTCTATGACGAGTTGCTGTTCGATGGTCAAAAACATTCTGGCCATCGTGGGCAATAAGCATGTGGGAAGGGGTTTCGTTAGAACTCCAATAATCAACAGTTCTTCCCTGAAAATCGCACCGTGAGACGTGACCTGGAACTCCAGATACCTGATACCGCCTCTTGTGCTCCATTGTGCTTGAATCATGCCATGAAGCGACGAACTATTTTCTGGTTTCGTCGTGACCTACGTTTAGCAGATAACCCAGCGCTTCTTGCCGCGATAGCCGAATCCGATGAATTTCTGCCGCTCTTCATTATGGATGATGCAATTGCTAAACGGGCCGGGGAGCATCGTCGCGCCTATTTAGCGGCCTCACTGAGCGCACTCAACGCTTCTTTGGAGGGGAACCTGCATGTCATTTCTGGTTCACCTGCAAGAGTCTTAAAAGAATTAATAGATCGCCATCAGATCTCAGCGGTGCACGTCGCCGCCGATTTTGCGCCCTATGGAGTAGCGAGAGATAAAAAAATCGAAACTGCTGGAATAATTCTGACAAAGACGGGGAGCGCGTATGCCGTGGCTCCAGGCAGAGTGAGGAAAAGTGACGAGACTCCATATCGCGTTTACACGCCTTTTTTTCGAGGATGGAGTACGCATGGCTGGCGGGCACCAGTCTTGGCGCCCAAGAAACTTCACTTAATTTCTCCTAAGGATGGCGATCAACATATTCCTTCATGGTTGGTGCCGCGTGGTTCCCACTTACAAGAGGCTGGTGAAAAGGCCGCACTGAGAAGATGGCATGAATTTCAAGAATCTGCTTTGTCGGACTACGACACTGCGCGAAATATTCCAGGGATGGCGGGAACAAGTCGCCTCTCGCCACATTTACGATGGGGGGAAATTCATCCCCGCACGATTCTTGCCTCGCTGAATGATTCTAAAGCGCATGAGGTATTTAGAAAGGAAATTGCCTGGCGCGAGTTCTATGCAGATGTGCTTCACCATAACCCTCATACATCGCGTGAGTATTACGCCCCGAGATTTGCGAAGATGCGTTATGAGCCAGCGACCAAGAAATTCCAAGAATGGTGTGATGGGAAAACTGGCTACCCCTTTGTCGATGCCGCTATGCGACAACTTATTCAGACTGGGTGGATGCACAATCGCGCGCGAATGGTCGTCGCATCATTTCTGACTAAAGACCTTCATATCGAATGGCAGCACGGGGCGAACTTCTTTATGAAATACCTTATTGATAATGACGTTGCATCCAATTCTCATGGGTGGCAATGGACCGCTGGCTGCGGAACCGATGCTTCACCGTATTACCGTGTATTTAACCCCGTTGAGCAGGGAAGAAGGTTTGATCCGGAAGGCGCTTATATCAAGGAGTATCTTCCAGAACTTCGACATCTATCAAATGAATTTATTCACGAACCTTGGTTAGCCAGTGATGGGTACTCACATGGTTATCCGACTCGAATCGTTGACCATTCTGTAGAACGCCTAGAAAGCCTTGCTCGGCTAGAAGAAATCAAGGTCGTGGAACCTATCTAATTTTTCTCGCTCCAAACTCCAACACGTTCTCGCTTTGCTTGGTACATTGCTAGATCAGCTCTTCTTAATACGTTCGAATTTCCATCAAACATGACATGTCCAATACTGACGTCAATCATAATTTCTTCCTTATCGATGACGAAGGGATAAGAAAGCGTTGCTCTCAATGCAAGTGCAATTTCCAATGTGCTCTCATTTTCACCATGAATAATTAACCCAAATTCATCTCCTCCCAATCGTGCCAAAATTGATCCTTGCGGAATTGTGCGGGAAAAGCGTTTGGTTACTTCGCGAAGGATCTTGTCACCCGTCTCGTGGCCATACCGATCATTGATCGGCTTAAATCCGTCAAGATCCATTAAAAGTAGAGCAGAAGGATTTGTTTTCTCTGTCTTAACCGATTCCAAATCTGCAAGAAACTTTCGCCTGTTGGGCAGACCAGTCAATTCATCAGTGCGAGCGAGGAGACGTTCTTCTCCTAGCGAGTTTGCCGCTCGCAACGCCATAGTCATTCGAGCAAATGCGAGAAGCAAGGTGGTAATCGCAGGAATTGCGACAAAGTGTGGAAGGTACTGTGGTCGAAGATTTATAACGGCTAGTAAGGTTGCACACATCAACACTGTCACAGCGATAAAGAGAGGCTGGAGAGTTTGAGTTTGCACTCTCTGTGATCTTGGATGTCGGAGGGCCTCTGCGACTATAGCAAGACCAATCAACCAGAGATCATCGGTAATCGAACCCAAAGAATAGGTCCCACGAATATTCATGCCGAGAAAGAGGAAGTCCGCAAACGCAAAAACTAAAATTCCTATACAAAGAAGTAGGGACCTTTGGGAGAAGGACGAGAGAAGTGTAAAAGAAAAGACTAAAGCGACAAGTACCAAGTCTGCGATTGGGAAAAGAATCGCGAAGAAAGTCGCGACTGCATCACCCCGAAAATGAGGTAAGACCGGCGATATAAGGAAGGCTGAGCCGACGGCACTCAACCCAATTCCCAGAATGGCGCCATCGAGAATCTCAACCAGAGTTACCTTCTTGCCCGTTTGCATGGCCCGTTGTAATCCAACAAAAGCGAATGGGTACATGGCGACATAACATGCATTCGCGTAATTTGAGCTGAATGGGTTTTTAGCAACGAATTCACTGTAGGTCGAGAGTATTGAGCCGCAACTCCACAGTGCGACAGCGCCAGGCAGGGCGAACCGCCCCACTCCATCTCCTGATTTTTTGCCCTCCGCTATGGATACCACGAGGAGTAGAGCGACGCCATTGAAGAGGAAAAGGTCGAGAAATATCTGCGGGTGAGGAACCCATAACCGCGCAAGCGAATGCACGACTATGAGTATCCCGGGGGCAAATCGAGTTGAGAAGCCCCGCATAACTCTTAAGTAAAGAGAGCAATGCCTACTTCATAAATAGGGTTGACCTGAGTTGGATTACTCAGGCTACATATTCTTGGCGCAAGCTTGGTTTCTCATTGCGAGATTGGTTGTTATATCCATTTTCGCACCAGTGAGTTGTGCCTGAGCCAGTAGCAACGTGTTTTGAGATGAATTTAGTCTCTTGAGTCGGGAAATATTGGACTCCATATTTGTCACAGTGTTACTCGCAGCGGTACTGCCTGTTGAGAGCGAATTTATGTATGCAGGGATTGCATTGAGCGTTGACAATTGAGCAGCGGTGAGGGTCTTTGCAGCCTTCAGTTTTTGAGCATCGACATTAAGCGCCTTGATGGCATCAGCCCAATGTGCGATATCTGCTTTTCGTTCAGCAATTGCCAATTCAGGACTAGGAATGAGATCAAACTTTGGACTAAGGCTTGATGGCCCTGTCGAGACGAACGCTGTCCACATTGAGGTGGATCCGACAGCGCCTGTATTCGATGCCTTTGGGGTGTTGCCACCTGTTCTGTCGATCGCGATGGTTGCCACATTGGTGGTGAAATATCCAAGGTCCTTGACCCAGACCGTATCGCCACGGACGTAATCTTTATTGCCTTTATATTCGATCATCTTATTGATTGAAGTAATCATGACGTCAGCGAGACTTTCTGCGGCAGCCTTTGTATCGGTCGAATTTTTTGCATAACTGGAAGCAAGTGCGGAATACGTGGTTTGAGATTTGAGGTAAGCAGCCTGTGCTTCAGTACATCCCGACCAGACCCACGTCAGTTTAGTGCTGTTGACAATTGGGTTCTTAGCGCAGGTATAAACATTTGATCCGACTTTAGCCTTTACATTTGCCGTGGTGCAAAGAACACCGTTCTTCACCACTACCTTACTCGTCGCTGCATTAGCAGGGGCCACGGAGACTAGCGTTCCAGCAAGAAAGAGCCCGAGGATTGACGCTGTAACTACTTTTCGAAACATGAGAACCTCCGATAGACGATGCATCATCGTAGCGAAAGTGTCACTCACACTTGCGGATATTTACGGTCAATACCTTAAAATTCACCGAGAACGCACAGATATTTGCTCTATTTCGTGCGTTGCTTAATCCGAACTCGCATACCCAGCCTTCGAACGAGCGGACGCGGGCCGAACCGAGCGATCATGGAAATTATTAAATACTGCCGCCCTGGTACTGAGATCGCCTTTCTCGCGATTGCATCGGTCCACGCTTTCGCAACGACTTGATCGGCATCAAGCCACATAAACTCTGGTAGGCCTCGCATTCGCATTTTCGCACGTGCATGAAATTCGGTGTGAGTAAAACCCGGAGCCACAGCCAGAACCCTCACTTCGGTCTTCGCTAATTCGGTATGAAGCGATTCGCTCAGGACCGTGAGATAAGACTTGGCCGCACTGTATGTTCCGCCTGCGATCCAACCGGCGACTGATGAGACATTAATTATTGTCCCGTGATTTCGATCTTTCATTCCTGGCAGCACCGCATGCATCAATCGCATCGGGGAGCGTACAAGGACGTCAAGAAGCTCTAACTCGGTCTTCAATTCACTTGTCAGAAAACCATCTCGAATTCCAAAGCCAGCATTATTAATGAGTACATCAATTTCGGCTCCCTCTTTGTGCATCCTTTTCTCGACCGCACTCACTCCTTTTTCGGTTGAAAGATCCGCGACTAAAATTTCGCATTGGACGTTGAATTCCCTCGTCAGCGATCTGGCACTTTCGGAGAGGCGGGCCTCTTCTCGAGCCACGAGGACAAGGTTAAAACCTTCTTTGGCAAGGAGTCGCGTAAAGGATGCGCCTATGCCGGCCGTAGCACCCGTGATTAAGGCAGTCTTCGCCATTTTTTCTCCCAAAATTTCTTTCGTGAATTCAACACTTACCCTAAACTGAAATGATGGTATTCGCACTCGATTTAGGACAGTCTGGCGCTCGCATGCGTTGGAGCGGGGGAGCGTACGAGTCTAAGCGCGCAAAGCGGGCCGACGAAACAGTCCTCAGTGTCGTGAAAGATCTTTTTGAAGAAGTAGCCAAGAACTTTCCAAAGGGCATTCGCGAAGAGACGGTCGCAATGAGTTTGACCGGGATGAGCGGTACTGCGCCGGATCCAAAGCCTTATGGAGAACTCGCAAAAGAATTTTTCGGTGCAAAAAACACAGTCATTATTGATGATGGTTTAGCGGGTTATATCGGGGCGCTGCGTGGAGATGATGGAGTAGTGATTTCCATTGGAAGTGGAGTTGTTGCAGTTGCAGGGCGTAGAGGAGTTTTCGCTCATGCTGATGGGCTTGGCCATATTTTCGGTGACCTCGGCGGAGGGTATTGGTTAGGTAAGCAGGGGTTGGAGCGTGTACTTGCTAGTCGACAGGGACGTGAAAGCGACGCAACACTTCTAAAATTTATGGAAGATGAGATAGTTTTGTTTGATAAGTTGCCAAGCAAGGTTGGCGCTGAAGCGCAGAGTTTATGTATCACTTCGGCGCGCATGGTGCTTGAAGCGGCCGATCGTAGTATCGCTAGCGCACTTCTTATTAGAGATCGGGGTGCAGAACATCTAGCAAAAAGCACTGCCGCTGCTTGGACTCTTTCAGGTGGAATGCGAAATGAAGGTCTTTCAGTCGCACTCCTGGGCGGGGTCGCGCGCAATCGCGGTTATGAAGAAACGATACGTCGCCGTGTTGTTGCTCTTCTTCCGCACGCCCGTTTAGTGGCAAGTAAAGGTGATCATCTTGATGGTGCGAGTGCGATTGTGACGATGATGCCGGAAGATAATTTGCCCTTACTTCGTTGGTGGCGAGAAACGTAATTCTGCTGGTGCCCCTTGGGGCACGACTGGATTATGCGGTGCAATAGGTGTCACTCTTTGATAGGCACTTCCTTGAGCCGGTCGTAAATCTTCTTCACCGATATTGGGCCACATAGAAAGTGCTCTTTCGGCCTGTGCGGTGATGGTGAGTGAAGGATTCACGCCCAGATTTGCCGTGATGGTCGAGCCATCGATGATGTGAAGTGTCGGGTAATTCCAAACGCGATGATAAGGATCGATGACTCCATGTTCTGGGGAGTCTCCAATTACGCAACCGCCAACAAAGTGGGCAGTAAAAGGTGCTCCAATGAGTTCACCCACATTTCCTCCTGCAATTCCATTGTATTTATTGGCGATATGGCGCACTGTTTCATTGGCGGCGGGAATCCATATTGCGTTGGGATGATCTTCACTGTTTTTTGATGTGAGTCGCCAACCAAAAATGCCACGTTTTCCTTGCACCTTGATCCAACTGTCTACGTTTTGCATCACTAAGGCAATGACAGTGCGCTCGCTCCACTTTCGCACATTGAGTATTTGGAAGAAAGTAGCCGGCTTACTAATAAATAACTTCCTCCACTGCTTCCTGCGCAATTTTGGTGATTGGCCATCCGTCATGAAGGTTTGAAGTAACCCCATGAAATTACTGCCTTTGCCATATCGAACAGGTTCAATATGAGTGCGGTCGTCAGGGAAGAAAGAGGAAGTTATCGCAGAGCCTGTACTGAAATCGATATCGACATTCGGCATCATCGCGCCAACGAGAGATTCGCTGTTCGTGCGCGAAAGATCACCCAGTTTATTTGATAGGTCGGGAAGGATTTTTTTGGCTTTCATCTGGTGCAATAACTTCTGTGTATTGAAAGTTCCCGCTGCAACGATTACCTCTTTGGCAAAGTATTTTTGATTGGAGTTAAAAACGGATCCTGTCTTTGTTGTAATAATCTCCCAACCATTTTTGTTGGGCTGAATTCTGGTGACCGTAGTCATTGGAAAGACGCAAGCACCAAATTTTTCGGCCAACCCCAAATAATTTTTTGGCAAAGTGTTCTTTGCATTGTGCCGACATCCCGTCATACATGCACCGCACTGCATGCAGCCGTCCCGATCTGGACCCACCCCGCCAAAGAAAGGGTCCTTCACTTTTTCGCCCGGGAAGGCGCCGAAATGGATACCGACGGGAGCCATTCTGAAAGTATGAGCAACGCCCATTGCTTCTGCCGCACTTTTCATGGCTTCATCACTAGGCGACATGAATGGATTGATCTTTACCCCAAGCATTCTGCGGGCTAAGTCATAACAAGGTTCTAGTTCGCTTTTCCAGTCTGCGATACTCGACCATTGCGGATCGAGGAAATAACGATCGTCAGGTTGGTACAAAGTATTGGCATAGACCAACGAGCCTCCACCAACTCCGGCGCCCGCTAAGACGATCACATCTGGGAGCATGTGAATTCTTTGAATACCGAAGCACCCAATTTGCGGTGCGAAAAGAAATGTACGAAGCCGCCAAGAGGTCTTAGGTAATTCATCATCGGTAAAGCGACGTCCCGCTTCAAGCACTGCGACTTTGTAGCCCTTTTCCACCAATCTCAGAGCCGAGACCGAGCCACCAAAACCCGAGCCAATAATGATGACATCAAACTCGGCGTTCATACTTGAAATGCTAGCCATTGGAGATAACTCTGCCAATCAAGGCAAGGTAACCTTGCCTTGATTCAATAATCGAGTCCTCGTAGCTCAGTGGATAGAGCAACCGCCTCCTAAGCGGTAGGTCGCCGGTCCGACTCCGGCCGAGGACACACATTTTATGCAAATATTTTTTTTGCCTTCGCAAGATGTCCTTTGAAGGATGAATTGCTCACCACTGCTGTACCCATGAGTGAATTGAATTTCATGGCGGCAGCATATGAATAGGAAGAGGCGAGAGCATCGGCTTTATTGGAAGCGGCCTCGACCTTAGCCAAGGAATTCAAAGCCGCGACTTTTATTTTTCCGCTCCATTCTGACTGCGCAACTTTGCTTAAAGCAACTCGATTCATTTCAAAGTTAAGCGCGGTGGCGAATGCAGAATCAAAATTTGAGGCATCTTTGCTAGCGCGTTTTGCGGCAAGCACAGTATCTTTCGCAACTCCTATCTGATCGATCATGAGAAATTCTGCAGGTTCATACACTTCATCAATACCTTTAAGTGCAGCATCCCACGTAGCCTTGATGTCAGAGGCAGTCTTTTGATTCTCAGCATTCGCATCGGCTTGGGCTGCGGCGTAGCGACTCTGAGCCGGATATGAAATTGAAGTATCTGCGCTAGCAAGCAGCGGCGTATATGTCGCGGCCAAATCCTTTAGCGTTGCCGCCAATTTTTGGTTTGCAACATTGATTTGAGGAATGTATTGAGCTCCCAAAACGCCCTCATCTTTATGTTCCTTAGCCAACCAAGCCTTAAGTTCGGCTGATTTAGTGGTGATGACCTTTTGGGCTTTGGCGATGGTTTGCGAAGGAGTACTAGCCGTCGCCGCTGGAATATTTATTGCAAGTGCGGCGACGATCGCGAGGGCGTAATAGTTTTTTCTCATACCCCAAGGTTATTGCGGGCTTGCACCTGCGGGGGAGTACCTTCCTGCGTAGGTTTAGTCACAGTCCGTGATGGCGTCAGTGTGTGAGTGTGAATCGTTTCAGAACCTTCGGTGACCACCAGTTGCGCTCTCCGAATAGGCGCATCAGGGCCGGCACAAGCAGGGCGCGAATGAGCGTGGCATCCAGGAGCACGGCAAAGGCAACGCCCAGCCCCATCATCTTGATCGAAGTCACACCGCTCGTGACGAAAGCGGCGAAGACAACGGCAAGTAGACCGGCCGCCGCCGTAATGATTCTGGCGGATCGCTGTAAACCTGTGGCTACCGACTCCATATTCGACTTACCAGCAAAGTGTTCCTCGCGAATGCGCGAGAGAAGAAAGATTTCGTAGTCCATGGAAAGTCCAAAGACGACGACTGCTACCAAAATTGTCGTACCGGTATCAAGGGAGCCCGTGACCGTGAAGTTACCGAGGAGGTATTTCAGATGGCCATCGATAAATATCCAGGAGAGTAAACCCAAAGTGGCGCAGAGCGAGAGCACGTTTAGGATGACCGCTTTGATTGGCAAAATAATTGAGCCGGTGAAAATAAAGATGAGGATAAGAACGCTTAAGGTAATCCAACCTAACGCCCAAGGAAGTGCATGCGCGATTCCATCTTGCGAATCAGTAAAGTCCGCTGCTGCGCCGCCGATCATGGTTGCGTCAGGAGAATGTAGATTGCGGATACCATGAACTACTTTTTCAACTGCGATCGTGCGTGAAGCCATTGCTTGAATTGCAGTAACTCTGAGATCTTTTCCGTTGCTCTGAGGCGGGTTGATTCGGACTACCCCATCAACCTTTGCGACCTCTTTGAGGTAGGCATCGACTTGAGCAGATTTGCTGACTCCACCCGGAATGATGATTTCGATCGGACTGCCTTCTTGACCCGGAAATCTTTCCGTGACCATTTGAGATGCAATCGCGGCTTTGTCGGAGGCGGGCAAAACACGAGAATCTACCTGTGCGAAAGAGAGTGAGGAAATTGGAGCTGCGAAAATTCCCAAAATAATCAAAGATACGAGCACGACGGGAATCGGGCGGCGCATCACAAAGCGCGCGGTCGAAGCCCATCGGCCATCTTCCTTTGGAGTGATTGCGCTTTTGCGAACCACCCCTTTATCAACGCGCTTTCCAATGATGGCCAGGATTGCGGGCAGAGGAATAAGAGCGCCGGCTACCGCCAAAGTGACAACAGCGATGCCTGCGTAACCAAATGATTTTAAGAAGCTCAAGGGAAAGACCATCATGGCGCTCAGAGTGACCAGGACGGTGAGGCCAGAGTAAAAGACTGTCTTTCCTGCAGTATTAACAGTGGTTTTTACTGATTCTTCCACGCTCTTACCCGTGTGGAGTTCTTCTCGGAAACGATTCACTATCAAGAGGGCATAGTCAATTCCAAGACCCAGACCAAGGCCGGTGATCAAGTTAAGGGCGTAAATACTGACAGAGGTGAAGAGAGTGAAAAGATAGATAATGAAAAATGCGCCAAGTATTGCGCTGATTCCCACAACTAAAGGCATAGCGGAAGCAACAAGAGCGCCGAAGACAAAAACCAGGAGGATGAAGACCAAGGGAATGGAGATTGCTTCGGCTAAAGCTAAATCTTTAGAGATCTTGGTATTAATCGCATGTGCAACAACGCCACCACCAGAGGCAAATACCTTGAGACCTTCAAATTTCCCGTCAAATTTTTCTTGCACCGCTTTACCGATTTCGCCGACGGTAGAAAAATTCGTGGTGTCGGCGTACGCAAAGAGATATGCGGCCTTGCCGTCTTTAGAAAGCAGCGTAGGCGCACCGCCGGCTGACCAATAAGACAAGGTGCTCGTAACGCCATTTACATGTCTAACTTCTGCTTCTAATTTCGTCGCCGATTTAATGACACTGGGGTCACTGGCTGCCCGGCTCCCGCCATCCACGATAAGCACGATGATCGGATCTTTCACATTGAAGTTATCGGTCAGATACTTGTAAGCACGCGATGATTCACTTTTTGGGTCGGAGTAGCCGCCAGTGTCGAGTTTTGCAAAAGCCATCGATCCGACCGCTCCGGCCACAACGATGGAGAGTAAGAAAATGACCAAAGTGCGTTTGCGACGATGAACGACGGCGTTAGCAAGGGCGTTAAACATTAAAATCTCCAAATCTGAACGATGTACAGATTATTCTGTATACAATTGAACATTGTCAAGATAGGAGGGATGATCTGACCATGAGTATTCTCAAAGCCGAAAAGTCGCGGACCAATTACCACCATGGCAATCTCGAGATGGCGCTTATCGCGGCGGCCACTGAGATGATTCGCGAAAGTGGTGTCGAACACATCTCACTTCGAGCGGTCGCGGCGCAGGTAGGGGTTAGCCCAAGTGCGGCCTATCACTACTTTCCCGATAAAGACGCTCTGATCAGTGGAGTCGGTCTGGCCCTCTTTGATTTATTGGCCGATCGCCAAGAGGTAGCCATGGCTGCGTTCCCGGGGAATGGAGAAAAGGCGGTACGCGCACGTTTTCGCGCACTGGGCCGTGCATATTTCGAGTGGGGCAATACGGAGTCCAATCTCTTTAGATTGATGTTTGGTGTTTTTTGCGCACTCGATCAAGAACAAACGGTCGCAGCAAGGGATGAAAGCAGAGCGTGGAAGTTACTACAAGGATCCCTCGATCAGTTAGCAAATGTCGGTGCAATTAATTCTGCTGTGCGACCTTACGGAGAAATTCTTGCGTGGTCTGCAGTGCATGGAGCAACATCTCTCATCATTGAGGGCCACTTACCAGAAGCCGCCTTCGAGTCAGTTCTTGATGCGCTTGAAATTTCTTTAAGGATGGTGAAATCGAATGAGTGAAATTTGGCCGAAGGCAAAATCTGATGAAACTGATCCGCGCGAAGATAAAGACGAATCAGATCGACGAGATATCGAAATCAACGCAGATAAGCCACCTCACCACGGAGAATAAATATCTGATCTGCGGTTTTTAGATATTCAGTCGCTCGATGGCGCTGGCGCAGGAGAACTTTCTTTTGCTGGCGCAGGTGTAGCGCTAGGTGCAGGGCTACCTGAAGAATTGGCACCGCTACCTTCGGAACTAGGCGAAGAGGTTTTTGAATCTGTTTTGTAGAAACCAGAACCTTTGAAAACGACGCCAACTGCTGAATAGACCTTACGAAGTTCTCCACCACATTCGGGGCAATGAGTCAGCGAAGTATCCGTGAATGCTTGGAAAACCTCAAATTCATGTTGGCAAGCGCTACATGCATATTGATATGTTGGCATATGCGCTCCTTTCATGATTTTTCAATGGAAATGGATACCAGTGCAGTAGAGGGAAGTCTAAAGAAGTGAGACGATAGTGGCGAATTGAAGGCGCAGCCTCGCGGCCTTTCTGACACATACAGGGAGAAATAGTGCGTAAAGCAGTTGCCGGACTAGTCCTCTCGATCTTGACCTTCTTTGCCATGCCTGTAGCGAGCGCAAACTCGTTGGTGTCATCTATCCCTAGCGCGGGTGTAACTCTGACTACCTCGCCGGGGGCAATTACCCTGACTACCGCTTCGCCGGTCTTGGACATTGGCAATACTGTCACCGTTACTGATCCTCAAGGGGCTCGAGTCGATGACGGCACAATTACCGTAAATGGAAATGATGTCATCGCCGGGTTAAGTCTTCTCAAAGCAGAAGGTCTGTACACCGTAAGTTATACATTGCTCGCAGACAATGATGTTCCACTCCAAGGTACTTTTACTTTTTCCTTCAAAGCTCCAAGTGAAATTTCTTCGCAATCTCCGACCCCAATTGTTACCGCCACTAATCCTGCCGTAACAGTCAATGGTGGTGGAGGTGTCCCCACTTTGATCGCCGTATTACTGATCTCGGCAGTTCTCGTGTTTTTTGGTCTGTGCTATTACGCATGGAATATTTTTAAGAAGCGATGAGTTCTCCACTTATCGACTCATTCACCACAGTTAGTAAATTCCTGGGCATAACATCAAGCATTTTTACGGTCGGCGGATTGGTGGCTGCTAGTTTCTTAATCGAAGACGAGAAAGGGAACTTAGCCCCCTCGACAAAGAGAGTTCTGAAAGTTGTTTTTTGGTCAGCTCTTTTATGGGCTGCAGCGGCAGCAGGAAATATTATTTTCTCGCTGGCTAACATCTTGAATGTCCCCATCGATCAGGCTCTCGATCTCACTACGCTCAAATCTTTCATCACACAAATAACTCTTGGTCAGTACATGTTCATTCAGGTACTTGTGGCGCTATCAATAGTCGCGCTATCTCGAAGAATGAATCGCGTCGGTGGCACAACTTTGACAACGCTTCTCGCAATCATCGGAATTGTTTTGCCCGTGTTTCAGTCGCATGCCTCCTCTGATGGCTCTCACGCCCTCGCAGTTGGATCACTTGTTATTCATGTGATTGCTCTCTCCTTGTGGGTAGGTGGCATTTTCGCTTTGGCCTTATTGGATGAGAATGACCGCGCCCTCGCTGTGCCGAGGTTCAGCGTAATTGCTCTCTGGTCAGTCGTGGCGGTGGTTATTAGCGGGGCGATAAATTCATATACGCGACTCAATTTTGCAGCTGCATGGCACTCGACTTACGCCTATATAGTTTTGGCGAAAATTGCTTTGACTATTGCTCTGATCTCTATCGGGTACTTGCAAAGAAAGAATCTCTCGCGGCGATTCACGGACAGTGTCAACTGGGTCAAATTTGCAGAGCTGGTCTCCATCGAATTAGTAATAATGGTGGGGGCTCTTGCACTTGGAACTTGGCTTTCATCAAACCGCCCCCCGTTGGCTCCTTCTTCTGGGAAGTTCGACGTCGCAATTACGGTGGCAGGATTACCGATGCCAGGGGCTCCAAACCTTTCACGGATTCTCTTCCTTTATAACCCCGATGCCCTCTTCATTGGAATTCTGGTACTAAGCGTCACTCTCTATTCGCGAGGGGTTCTCATCTTGAAGCGCCGTGGAGATCAGTGGTCATGGTTACGGACGGCGTCCTTCGTCACAGGTATTGCACTGATCGATTTCGCGACGAGTGGCGGCTTCGGCGTGTATGCGCACTTTGCTTTTTCGTTTCACATGATCGCCCACATGATTTTGGGCATGATTGCGCCGATTTTTATTGTGATGAGCGCTCCTATTACTTTGGCGTTGAGGACTCTCCCGCAAGGACGAACACCCAATGAAAGGGGAATTCGCGGAACTCTCATCGCGGGTCTGCATTCGGGGTTGGCGCGCTTTTGGGTTAATCCAGTGGTCGCCCTTGCAATTTTTGATGGATCTTTATTTGCGCTTTATTTCACATCGCTCTTTGGCGGAATGATGGAGAGCCATATTGGCCACTTCGCAATGGATCTCCATTTTATTCTCGCTGGAATACTTTTCTTTCACGTGATTATTGGGGTGGATCCGAACCCACGCAAAGCACCTCATCTACTTCGAATAGTGATTCTCTTTGCTGCTATGAGTATTCACGCTTTCTTCTCGGTCGCTCTAATGTCATCAAGCACTCTCATTGATCATGGTTATTTCGCCCAACTCAAAGCACCGTGGGTACATGACTTAATTGCAGATCAGCGACTCGGGGGTTCTATTGGGTGGGCAATGGGGGAGATCCCAATATTGTTGGCTCTTGTTGCGACATTTATTCTTTGGATAAAGGATGACTCGCGCGAAACTAAGCGAATCGATCGGAGTGAAGAGCGGTTGGCAGCGATGGGGTTGCCAGATGATCTAGCAAACTACAACGCATATTTGGCGAATTTGGCTCGAAAGGATGGACAAGATGAGTGACGGACTCTTCGAACTGCCAACGGAATATGGCGACCTTCGTGAGAGCGTGAAGGCTTTGGCTGAAAGGGAAATCGCACCCTATGCACACGAGGTCGATGAGAATTCGCGATTTCCGCAAGAAGCATTTGATGCATTGCAAAAAGCCGGGCTTGCAGCAGCGCATGTTCCAACGGAATTTGGTGGCGAGGGTGCAGACGCGTTAGCAGTTGTGATCATTGTTGAGGAAGTGGCAAGAGTTTGTGGGGCTTCATCTCTGATTCCGGCGGTGAATAAATTAGGCTCCTTGCCATTAATACTCGCTGGCTCACATGAGCAAAAGGAGCGCTGGTTGCGTCCTTTGGCTCAGGGAAAAGGATTTTCATATTGTCTTTCAGAGTCTGAAGCCGGCTCCGACGCAGCATCTATTCGCACTAAGGCCGTGAAGTCGGGCGATAACTGGATTTTGAGCGGAAGTAAAAAGTGGATATCCAATGCAGGATTTTCTGATTTCTACACCGTGATGGCTTCCACAAACCCTGCTAAGGGAGCGCACGGAATTACCGCATTTGTCGTTGAGAAAAGTGATGTGGGCGTTTCATTTGGTGCACATGAGAAAAAGATGGGTTTTAGAGGCTCGCCCACTCGAGAGGTTTATTTTGATAACGTGGAACTTTCAGATGATCGCCGCATTAGCGAAGAAGGAAATGGTTTTGATCTTGCTATGCAGACTTTGGACCACACTCGAATCACGATTGCCGCTCAAGCCCTTGGAATTGCACAAGGGGCACTTGATGTTGCGGCGAAATACGCTCACGAACGACACCAATTTGGAAAACCAATATTTGATTTTCAAGGAGTGCAATTCATGTTGGCGGATATGGCGATGTCCATTGCTGCTGCTCGTCAATTAACGTACGTTGCCGCAAGCAAGAGCGAAAGCAATGCACCAGATCTGAGATTCTTTGCCGCTGCCTGTAAAACTTTTGCCAGTGATACCGCTATGAAAGTGACTACAGATGCAGTGCAGATTTTGGGAGGCTACGGATATGTTTCAGATTATCCGGCTGAACGTATGATGCGCGATGCAAAACTCACCCAGATTTATGAGGGGACTAATCAAGTTCAGAGAATCATCATGGCGAGAAATTTGCCGAAGTTGTAGAAACTTCTATCGAGCAAATCGAACAATGAGATTTGGGGTCGCCGCTGCATCCAATGGAATATCGTGGCTCTCGATAGGGAGCGAGAGACTCGAAAGCTCTCGACCGTAGACAAGCCCAACTTTCCAACCTGGCAACGTTGGCAAGGCGCGATCATAGAATCCACCGCCTTGACCTAGTCGGTAGCCGGATTGATCAATATGGAGCGCGGGCACAATCACCACATCAATATCCGAGATGTCACTTCTTCGATTTCCGATTGGCTCAAGTAACCCTTTTGTCTCCTTAATCTTTGATTTGTCGCCATTCCATTCGACCCAATGTAATTCCTTGCCCGATACTCGAGGGAGCAATAAGGTAACGCCCTTTTCGAGTAGTCCGCGATTAATGTGTTCGGTACTGGGCTCATCATCTATCGACAAATAACTTGTAACACATCGGGCAGTTTGCATCTCGGGCGCGCTGAGAAGATGACGAAAAGTCGCTGGAATATATTGCTGTTTGCGATCTCTGCGATATCGGGCGCGAAGTTCTTTCTTGCTTTCAGCCATCGTGTACTGCCTTTCACCCCGAATCCCAACCTGATATCCCAACCTGATATCCCAACAGAACAACTGCCAAACAAGTATGGTGGGATTATGTCAGAGCTTCTTCGAGTTGATGAGTTCCTCACTGCGCTTTTGGCGATCTCGCGACCCCTTGCCAGTTTCGATATGCCCTTGCTTGATTCTCATGGCGCCACTCTTGCTGATGATATATACAACCGGGATCGTTTGGTCATGCGCGCTGGGTCTCGCATACGTGCGACTCAGATCGGGCTTGCCGCCTCCATCGGATTGGATCACCTTCCCACTCGCCCGCACCCTCGCGTTGTAGTTATTTCAGCTGGACCAGATCTGGTGGAACCTGGACAACCATTGAGTGAAACAGAGGAGTATGAGACAAATTCATGGTTGTTGACTACCGCGGTTCGTGAGGCGGGGGGAGTTGGTTATCGAGTCTTCTCAATTCCAGACAATGTGGAACAACTTCGAAAAGTAGTTGAAGATCAACTAGTCCGAGCTGACCTCATCGTTGTCAGTGGGGAACGCGGAGATGATTCCTTTGACCTCATCACTCGCGCAATGAGCGCTATGGGTGAAATTAAGACGATTGATTTAGCAATCGAGGCGAGCGGTCGTCATAACTACGGCACAATCGGCCCAGATCAAACACCTGTCGTCACACTTCCGGGCGATCCCATCGCGGCCTATATATCCCTAGAACTTTTTGTTCGACCCATGATTCGTACGATGTTGGGATCAGCGAGCATTCATCGCCCATCTGTGAAAGCTCGTTTAGAGCGCTCTATCGCCTCCACCAGTGGTTCGCGCTCATATTTGCGTGCATGGCTCTCGGAGGATGCCACAACGGTGCGGGCACTCCCGGATCAAGAAGAACTGGCCACCCTTTCCGATGCAAATGCACTCATCGCAATTCCTGAATCTGAGACAGATCTAGAAGCGGGTACTGAAGTAACAGTGGTTGTCCTCAGGCGAAGATATTTTTAGGCTTTGTGATGTCGTCCACTTCGCTTCATTGGCCCCTTGTCATAAAAACTACAAGACTCACTTTGCGCCCTTTGCGCCTACGAGATAAGTCGCAGTGGGATCGAGTTCGAGCGGAGAATCACGACTGGTTGAATCCTTGGGAAGCTACATTGCCCCGTATTCATGGGGAGAGAAATCCACAGCGATTTCCTAGTTTTTATGCCATGGTCGCAAGCCACAATCGTGAAGGTAAAGCGGGCCGTTCACTGTCAATGACCATTTGGTTCGAAAACAAGATTGTTGGGCAAATTTCCATGGGCGGGATCATTTATGGAGCTCTGCGTGGGGCGCATATCGGCTATTGGGTTGATAAGCGTCATGCCAACCTTGGAATCATTACTGAGGCGGTAAGAACGATGACAGAATTTGCTTTTTCAGTCCTTGAACTTCACCGTGTTGAAATTAACATTCGTCCTGAAAATATCGCCTCTCGCAGAGTGGCTGAGAAAGCGGGATATATCTTCGAAGGAGAGCGACCTCGTTATCTTCACATTGACGGTAATTGGCGAGATCACCTCTGTTTTGTGAAAGAGAATACGAATATTTCCTAGTGCACATCATCTGAAATTATGTGCGAATTGGGCGTGGAAATACCCGATAAGTGCCATTTGCCCCTCTATCTTTGTTCATTATGGCCTCCGGAATCATCTACCTATCCATCGTCGGGATGTGGGTCGCCTATTTCGTTCCTCGCTGGGTTCATAGTCATGATGAATTTTCTGGAAAATCTGTGGAGCGGTATAAAAGTGCACTCAAGGTTGTTGCTGGCCCGTCTGAAATTGATTCTCATCCCGGAATTCCGGCGCACGTCGATTATGAAAATGAAAATCGAAATGCGAACTTGTTACTTCGCAGAAGAATTATTTTTGGAGTTTTGATTATTTCGCTTTTAGCGACCTTAGTCTCAGCAATTTTTGGCTCGCTTCCATTCCTATATTCACTTGTTCCCATTTCGGGTTTTGTAATATACGTTGCACACGTACGTCGGCAAAGTGTTGATGCACGATTGCAACGTCGCAGAGTTTCGCAATTGCATCGAACCCGTGCAGGAGTTTCTTCAACAAATCTTGCACAAGTTATTGCACCAAAAGATGCGCGCGATCATTGGATTCCACTTGCCGAACGCGAGATGAGCACAATCGTTCTTCTTCCCAAAGGTACCGCGCAGGCACGAAATGAGTGGCAACCAAATTCTGTGCCGGTGCCCACGTATGTCAATGCGGCTAAAGCTGTACCTTCTAAGAGAGTGATTGATCTGACAGTTCCTGGCGCTTGGAGCGATGAGCAAGAACGCCTTGCCCGGGCGGCGCTATCAGCCGCCGCGCCGTCTCGAGATGAAGTATTTGATCAGCAATTAGCAGATGAAGCGGTTGAAAGAGTTCGCCAAAACCGCGCCGCAAACCAGTAATTATTCGTATTTCTAGAACGCTTCTCGAGTGATACCTTTCAGGCACTAGTCACTTAACATGGCTAGGGGCTGTAGCGCAGTTGGTAGCGCGCCTCGTTCGCAATGAGGAGGTCAGGGGTTCGATTCCCCTCAGCTCCACGGTTGTGATGTGTCGAGACATAGTGAACAGATGTCTCCAGACATAGTGGACACTTTTATTTTCTTTTTCGTGACTTTTTCACTTCCTCATCCAGCAGCAGATTTGTCCAGTAGCTTCGACTCGAATCGATCTCGTGCTGGGAGA